>JAPLKA010000094.1 GCA_026388315.1 Pseudomonadota bacterium
ACAGGGGTATCTTCGAAAATGCTGTGGAAGGCATATTCCAGACCACACCTGATGGATGCTTCATCAGTGTCAATCCTGCCCTTGCCAGGATGATGAGATTTGATTCACCTGACCAGATGATGAAAACCTTCACCGATATTGCAAGGCATCAATATGTGATTCCTGAAGAACGGATGAGATACAGGAAGCTTCTTGAAGAAAATGGTTTTGTAAGAGGTTTTGAGGCACAGGTATATCGTAAGGGTGGCGATAAATGCTGGATTTCTATAAGCGCCCGGGCTGTTCTTGATAAATCGGGGAGGTTAGACCATTACGAAGGAACAATAGTTGATATAACAAACCGAAAAGAGGCTGAAGTTGCGATTCAAAAGGCATACCAGACAACCCGTTCCATCATTGAAAATGCGCCGTTCGGGGTTTATGTCGTCAACGAGGAGGGCTTTATTGAGTATGCTAACATCCCGATGAGCAGGATATCAGGCATCAACATAGAACAATTTAGCACCATCAATGTCCTGAATCTCCCAACCTATCTGAACCTGGGGATTGCAGAAAAAATCAAATCCACCTTAAATGGGACTCCCTTTTCAACAGAACCTTTTGAATACGCCTCACATTTCAGCAATAAAACAACGTCCCGGAAATATACCGGCATCCCGATCGAGGAGGCAGGTAAACGAAAAGCACTTATATTTGTTGAGGATTTGACAGAGTTAAAGAGGGCAGAGGAACAACTGAAGAAAGAACGGGCAACCTTCTTCTCTATCCTCGAAAACTCCCCTGACGGTGTCATGCTTGTTGGGAGCCATGGAAGATTTGATTATGTCAACCCTGAATTTACGCATATTACGGGTTACACAATTGAAGATGTACCCGATGGAAAACAGTGGTTTCAGAAGGCCTATCCTGATTCCGCATACAGGAAGTTTGTTATTGATGAATGGAAGAAGGATACGCTATTAGGAAGAAGAGGAAAGAGTTTAGGATTCAAGGTTGTATGCAAGGATGGACAGGTAAAGGACATGGAGTTTAAAACAACTCATCTGGAGGATGGGAGTGCAGTAACGGTAATTTCTGATGTTACCGAATTAAGGGAAGCCGAAAGGGCGCGGCGTGAAAGCGAAGAGAAGTTTCGTTCCCTTTTTGAAAGCTCACGGGATGCAATCTATATTGCCACAGGGAAAGGCAGTTTTATAGATGTAAATCCGGCGTTTGTCGAACTATTTGGATATACAAAGGATGAAACCCTGAAACTCAATGCAAAAATCGCCTATTTGACAAATGAAGACCGTGAAAGATTAAAACAGGTGATTAAAGAGATTGATTTTATAAGGGATTTTGAAATTAGACTAAAAAAAAGGGATCAGACGGTCATGGACTGTCTTTTAACTATCACATGTAAAAGGGACGAAAAAGGGAAGATTACTCAATACCAGGGGATAGTCCGTGATATCACGGAGCGAAAGAGGACAGAAGAGGCAATCAGACACATGGCGTTCCATGATGCCCTGACTGGCCTTCCCAACCGTTCATTGTTTAATGACCGTCTTATTATGGCAATAGTCCACGCTGAACGCTTTGACGAGAAGGTTGCAGTTATGATGCTTGACCTGGATAGGTTTAAAGATGTGAACGACACATTTGGCCATAGTGTAGGGGATCTATTATTACAGGGTATTGCAGAAAAACTTACCAGGCAGATACGGAAAGGTGATACAGTCGCACGGATGGGCGGTGATGAGTTTATGTTGATTTTTGCAGACCTTAAGCAGACAGACGATGTTAACACCATTACAGAAAAGATACTTGAAGATTTTCAGGCCCCTGTTACCATTAATAATCATATTATATCTATCACGACAAGTATCGGCATTGCCGTCTACCCTGACCATGGCGGGGATATAGACACCCTTGTAAAGAATGCAGACATTGCGATGTATAGCGTTAAGCAGACAGGAAGGAATGGATATAAGTATTATAGTGAAAAGGCAGTGAATAGTGAATAGTAAAAACAGGAAGATAAATGATGGAAGATAAGGGTCTCTTGCAAAACTCGTATATTCGTACGTTTTGTCATTCCCGTGAAAACGGGTATCTTCACTTGCAAAGCCCTGGCCAAGACCGACTTCGCATAGTTTAGCAGGGCAGGCAACATCCAGTAAATTCAATTAGTTTTGGACTCCCACTTTCGTGGGAGTGACGGTTTTTTTTGACTATCCACTATTCACTAACGACTATTCACTGTTCCGGTTACACGTCGCTATTCCTCACCCCGGATGGACGCCACGCAGGAGAAATAACCCCGGGGCCTTCTTCCCGGATCTTTATTGACGCAAATGTGATTGTATGTTCACCGAACTTGTCGTTGACGGTATCAACGGCCTTTGCAAGGGCGGCCTTCTTCTCCCGATCCGTTTCTTGAAAGAGAAGCATCTGGTCACCATCTTTTCCGAGACACGAGAGAGAAATGCCGAGAAGCCGTACGCTCTTGCGGAGGTGCATTCCATCAAGGATGGCGACTGCAGAGCGGTAGATTTCGCCGGTATCGTTCGTATAGACAGGCAGGGTGATCTGCTTCGTAAAGGTTTTGAAATCCGCATATCTGACTGTGAGGGTAATCTTCCTGCCTTTATGACCATAGTGTCTTGCCCTCCGTCCGACCTTTTCGCTCAGCCGGAGAAGGCAGTTCGTGATTTCCTCCCGTTGCCATATGTCTTTCGGGAGAGTAATACTGTGGCCTATAGATTTCGGTTCAGGAGGCGCTATCTCTAATGGCCGCTCCAACTTTCCGTTACCCATGGCCTTGAGGCGTTCTCCGATAATGCCGAACTTTTTTGTCAGAAGAGAAAGAGGCGCTCTCCCCAGCGCACCGCACGTTGTGATGTCCATGGCACGTAGTTTCTCCTCGGTATGAGATCCGATACCCCATAGCTTTTTCACCGGAAGCGTCTCAAAAACAGATGGCACGATATCCTCGCCTATCCACTTGAAACCATCGGGTTTTGCAAGGTCGCTGGCCAGCTTGGCGATAAGAACATTTGACCCCATGCCCACCGTGCAGGTAATTCCCAGCTCGTTCTTTACCGTATCCTTGATGGTACGGGCCAGATTCTCAGGGCCGTTCAAAAGGTGGTGTGAACCGGTGATGTCGAGGAAGACCTCATCAATGGAATAGATTTCGATATCCGGCGTGAACCGGAGGCAGATTTCTTCCAGCCTCATACAGACCTGAGTGTACTTCCTGTTGTCCCCTGTTACGAAGATGATATGCGGGCACAGCCTCTTCGCCTTGTAGATGGTCATGCCCGTTTTAATCCCGTATGCCCTTGCCTCGTATGAAGAGGTCGTTATGACCGTTCTCTCTCCGGCACCGGTTATGGCTATGGGTTTACCTCTCAGGGCAGGGTTGTCCCGTTGTTCTACGGAAGCAAAGAAAGCGTCCATGTCGACACATACGATTATCTTTGCCATGTGTAATTATACCAAAATTCTGAATGAAGAAACAACCTGGACAGCTTTTTACTGGAGTGATGGAGCATGAGTGGCAACTGAGATAGACTGAATTAATAATTTTCTTGAAGTGTTAAGACAAAGTTTGTGGTACTATAAGTGATCCATTTTAAAATTTAAAGGAGGAAGCAGGTATGAAAAGAATGAGTGTAGTAATAGCAGTATGTCTGGCAGTATTTGTTGTTTTTGCAGCAGGTACTTTGTTTTCACAGGATGCAGAGACCATGAAACTTGTCCGTGACAAAATCCGTATAGACAAGAAATTGTTGATTGCATCAAACATGGAGCTGACAGAAACTGAAGGTAAGGCCTTCTGGCCCATCTATGATACTTACCAGGATGATCTTGCCAAGTTGTCTGTACGTGGATTGAAACTGCTGGAGGATTATGCAAAGAATTACCAGGTCATGACGAATGATATCGCAAAGAAGATATTGGATGAACAAATGGCTATCGAATCAGAGAAGCTCAAACTTCGCCAGACCTACCTGCCCACATTCCGGAAGGCCCTGTCTGACATAAAGGTTGCCCGCTATTACCAGCTTGAGAATAAAATCCAGGCTGTTGTGAATTACGAGCTTGCCGATATGATCCCCCTTGTAAAGTAAGATTCGATAATTTTATTGCCATTTAGCTATTGAGCCTCTTGCAAAACTCGTATATTCGTACGTTTTGCAAGAGGCTCAATTATTTTGCAAGAGGTTCAATTATATGGAAATCACGATAAAGCACATAGGAATACACATAAACAAGGGAGACGAATCAGACGTAACAAATACTTACAGGGTCATAGACAATGGCAATGAGTTCATAATTACCTGCAGAACTCACAGACACGGAGGAAATCTTGGCCTGGCCGGACAAAAAGGAATCCTCTACACAGACCATGACAGCAACACGGTATGCAGGCAGGTGCTGGATATCGGCAGGGATTGCGGTCTGAAGATCGAAAGCGATGAACCGGTTGAAGGATTGTCTCCCTGGTCAATCCGCGGGGTGATACTTGCAGACCGGAACAAGGAAACAAGAGAGATTACATTAACAGCCGGTAGGCCGGAGAGTGGTAGCGACCAACCGGTGATGCTCATAGAAGGTCAGATTACAGACATGCATCAAGATTTATAATTGACGGCAGTAATTCTCGGTGAATCGTGTAAGTTTTTATTGAATTGCCTGTGGCTGGCGGTGGAGCCAATCCCAGACTGCATCATATTTTTTAAGGTAAATCTGTGTTTCTGCCGGAACCCTTGAAGACCAGTTTCCCCCGTATCTGTCCATGGCTCCCTTTGTCTTTCCTGATCCACAGTTGTATGCAGAGGCGAGGAACCTTCCCAGTGTTTGCGGGTCGTTCATGATTCGCTCTTTCCTCCCGTTGTTCAGAACACGCATATCAGCATCAAAAAGAAGAAATGAGGCCTTTGCAGCGTTTTCATGATCCTCCATACCCTGGATAAAATCTTTTTTTAATCCAGCCTGTGGGTATAGTTTTACAATTCTCTTATATGTGTCGGGGATAAACTGAAAGAGACCCCTTGCTCCGGCCTTTGATGCTGAGTAGCGATAAGCGCTCTGCTTGTTTGTCCCCATGATGACGAGCGTTTCATGGATAAGTTTTTTCGTTGTATATTTTCCGCTCTCAAATTTGAGAGGATCGATATGTTCGATAATGGCCAGTGTAAGAGAGACATCGTCTGCGATAAACTCATTGCACGACAAGGGTCTGACCTTTCTCTCAACAAGGTCATTTTTTGCCATGCCGAGGGTGTTTTTCAGGTATTCCAGTCCTGCCTTTCTCACTTCGGGAATATCCAGACCATCAGAATAGGGGGTATAGACGACTTCTTTAAATGTTGTCCCCTGACGTACCGGTCTTTTAATCGCCAGCACGACATGTTGCTCCGGGTATACGATGGTGAATTTTGTATTGACGCCGTTTGACTTACCACGCTCAACCACAACGCCTTCTGACTGCGCGCCGAGAGTCGGGTGGACCCTGACAACCTGAATGTCTCTGGTTTTTACGTTCTCAATGGCAAGTAGGATGGTGAATTCACCCAATTCGTTCTTCTCAACTGTTTTCGGTTTGTTCGCTTTTTTCCCTCTCCCGTCTTTTTTCCCTTTTACCGTCTTTTTCGATTTCACAACCTTTTTTGATTTCACAATCTTTCTCGATTTCACAACCTGGAAGCCGCACTGCTCTTTTTCAAGAAGTGCCTTTGCCCTGATTATGTCCTCAAAGATATTGAAATTTATCATGTCGTGCAATTCCGATGAGGAGGTAAATTCGATCGAGTCCTCTACGTTTACTTCCTCCACCTCGTCTTCGTTGGTTTCAGCCATGTAGGAAGAAGAGAGGAGGGGACGAAAAACGACAAAACAGAGTAATATGAGAAGAAAAAAGAAGAGTGATGTGCGGATGTTTTTTTTCAGGGGCTTCATGGTATTTTTCATTATCAGGGAAAGATCCCTTATTTTGGTGCTGTTGTCGTAACCTTTGGAGTTGGTACCGGTTGAGAATCATCAAGCGTTATAATATAGATTACCATGCAGAGAATCATCAGCGCGATGCCAATTAGAGTTATCCATTTTATATGCTTCTTCATTGTATCCCTCCGAATGACTATGGTACCCAAGATAGCATACGAAGCGAGGTAATTCCACCTTTTTCATAGGAAAAGTATCCAGTTAATTGCCACAACCTTTATTCTTAACAATTGACAAAGTGTGTGGTGGGCGTATAGAACTGTAGGTGAAGAAAAGAGGAGGATGACATGCGTGTACTGATCTTAAACGGGAGTGCCAGAAGGGAAAAAGGTGTAACGGGAAGATTGTTGAGAAGCATTGCAAAAGGACTTTCTGAAGGGGGAGCCCTTGTAACGCAATTTCAGATACAGGATTTGAAAATATCGCCCTGTACGGCATGCCTTTCATGTATGCATCGAAAAACCGGTGAATGTGCCTTGAAAGATGACATGAATCTGATTTACGAAGAACTGAAAACCTCCGATGTCCTGATATTGGCAACACCTGTCTACCTTGACGGCATGAGCGCCCAATTGAAGATGGTCATTGACCGGTGCATGTGTTGTATGGAGCCGTTCCTCACAAGAGACAGTTCCGGAAGGGTAAGGCATACGTACGCCTGGCGGATGCCGAAGAAAATGATGCTTATCTCCACAGCAGGCTTCGCCGAAACGGAAACCTTTAGTCCACTCATTGCAACCTTTCGTGCACAGGTTGCAAATTTCGGGTCGGAATCGATCGCTGAAGTTTGCATCCCTGGTACGATAGCCCTCCAGGTGGAACCGCAAACATTGAACCGTCATTTAGAATTGCTTGAGGAAGCGGGAGTGAACATCGCCAGAAATGGACAGTTAATGGCCGATATTATTGAGAAGTTGAACAGTCCGCCACTGAGTGTCGACCAATACCTTGCAATATCTGCCAAATATGAATCATGGTGCAGAAAACAGTTAGCCACGTATAGTCTATGATGGCAAAGTGGTATTAGTACCCCGGGCTTACCCGTGAGAATCTATGAGCCTTTCAATGCGGGATCTTACCTCATGCATCAACCGGACTTTTGCGGAACTCCCTTCTTTTGTTGTATATACCGGTTCACCTATTTTTATATGTACCTGCCCTTTTTTTCTCGGAACAAAACAGTCTCCCGGCTGCAATTTTCCCGTTCCACTGATGCCTACCGGTATTATGGGCACGCCGGTACGAAGCGCAAGGGAAAACGCCCCTTTTTTAAAAGGCAGAAGTTTGCCGTCTGTGCTCCATGTCCCTTCCGGGAATATGACGACATTCATACCGTCTTTTATTTTGCTGGCCGCCTCGTTCATCGCCTTCAGGCCTTTTCGCGGGCTTTCCCTGTCGAGGCTTATGTTTCTCCCGCTCTTTAACGCCCATCCGAGGAATGGCACAGAGAAGAGCTCTTTTTTGGCTATCCATTTAAAAGGCAGACGCAGGGATGAGAGGAGTGCAAATATATCAAGTGTGCTCTGGTGGTTGCACATGAATATATAAGGGGGTTCAGATATGTTCTCGAACCCCTCCTGATGAACTTTGATGCCGTATGCCTTGATATTGACGATTGCCCAAAACCGGCCTATTTTATTCACCTTCTCGCCTTTGCGATCAAAGGGATATAGAATAATGGCGACCATGGAAAGCGATATTGTAGTAGAAACAAGGATTAGAGTCGAAAAAACCCTTCTCATTTTACTGCCTTTTACATCTGGCTTTGTTTGTTCCATCTGGTTTTTTTATTTATTTTAGTCTAAGCAATTTTTTATGTCAACAGTATGTTGCAGGTGTGGCAAATCATCTATGCTATGTTATACTGTATGCAGCGTATCATGAAAAACTTTTTTGCCGCAGACAAGAGCGGACAAAGGATGGACGTTATTTTATATCGGCTGCCGACCTGGCACCCGATATACTCCATGCCCTCCGGGCAGAGTGAAAATTTAATATATTCGCCCGTAAGGGCTGAATATTTGATAGGCGGCATATGCCTGCCCTGTGAAACATGCTTTATATTTCACCGGGGTCGCCGGCTATCAAAAAGACTATTTATCGGCTCTTGTCCGCATTTGTCGAGCGCAAGCGGGCGGCAAAATATAGATTTCGATGAAATCATATGCGATTTTAGAGGTGCGAAGATGAAAAACAAACGGTATACGGTGCGTAAAAGCGCAGGGTCCAGGATGAAAGAGAGCGGAAAGTCCGTTGACGAGATTGTGAGGGAACTGAAAGAGGTTAATGCTCCGCGAAATGATTACAGAGAGCAGTCACTGCAGATCCATGGACTTATCTGTGCAAAGTGTGCAAGGGAATTTGACCATAAGGACAGGCATCTTCTGACTGTTCACCATAAGGATGGGAATCACAAGAATAATCCGCAGGATGGTTCTAACTGGGAAAACCTCTGCGTATACTGTCACGAAGATGAGCATAGCAGGGGGTTGCTCGGTGATTATTTCAGTGAAGGAAAATAGCCGGCAAGCGTTAAACCCGGATTTAGTATTAGAGTCACTATCGGTGTCGGATAATCCCTCGCAAACACGCTCATTCCGCTCCGGCGGCTCCATTCGCTCGCGTTCGGCTTCGGAACTTTTGCTTGACAGCAAAAGACCGAGCTTCCTTGCCTCACGACGGTTTGCTCCGGGATACCCCGACACCTTCCCAATGACAGATTTGGGTTAAGATAAGACATGCTTACGATCGGTAACCTTGCACTATCATTCCCCTGCATGCTTGCCCCTATGGCAGGGGTGAGTGACCTGCCTTTCCGCCTTATTACCCGTGCCTTTGGTGCTCCCCTCGCTTTTACGGAAATGATTGATGTAAACTCTTTGAGCCATAAGGACAAGAGGACACTCCACATGCTCTCCTCAACCCCTGATGACCGGCCTCTGGGCATTCAGTTGCTGGGTAACGACAGAGAACATATTTTGAAGGCCCTTGATGTCCTTGGTGGATATGGGTTTGACCTTCTCGATTTTAACGCTGCATGCCCTGCGGCCAAGGTTGTAAAGAAAGGAAAAGGGGCAGCGCTCCTCAGAGAACCACGCAAAATGAGAGAACTCCTCAAGGTGATGGTTGACCATTCAAAAGTCCCTGTGACTGTAAAGATCAGGACAGGATGGGACGCCGATTCGGTGAACGCACGGGAAGTTGCTCTCTATGCTGAAGATGCCGGCATCAGTGCACTATTTATCCATGGGAGAACAAAGACCCAGGGGTATAGCGGAACAGTAGATTACCGTGTGATAAAAGAGGTAAAAGATGCCTTGAAAATACCTGTCATTGCCAGCGGCGATAACATATCAGTGCCGTTTATTATAAAGATGTTTGACGAGACCGGCTGCGATGGTGTTGCCGTTGCCCGTGGTTCTCTTGGAAATCCCTGGATATTCAGGGAAATAATCCGATTCTTTCAGGATGGCGCGTATTGCGAAATGCCGGATATACAAGAGCGTATAGCTGTGATGAAGACCCATCTGAACCTGTCTGTTCAACATTGGGGAGAAAAAAGGGGTGTGGCAAGCTTTCACAAATTCTTTATCTGGTACACGAGGGGGCTCCGTGGCATGAAACTGCTCCGTGACAGGACCATCAGATTGCACAGGGCGGATGAACTCCTTGAGGCCGTTGAATCACTAAGAGCTTACGTTGAAAAAGATTAGAATCCGCTGTTTATTTTTCCTGCAGTTCTGCTTTAATCCTTTCCATCATATCCTTAAAATAAAGCTTTTTCTTCTTGAGGAGCTTTACCTCCAGTTCCTCATCCTCCATCAGATAAGGTTTCGCCTGAAGCATCTGCAATTTCTCATCAAGTGATTTGTGCAGAATCCGTGCTTCGTTGTACATTTCCTCTTTGCTTTTGTTTTCATCCATTGTCACAACCTCCTATTTTTTACTGTTTAACGCTTACCCTTCTCCCTGGCAATTTGAGCGGACAATTCCCGCCCGTTTTTTGGAGGAACATATAGGGCAGATTTACGGAACATGGTTCTCGAACCGGCAGGGCAGACAGAGCTGCACACACCGCAACCGATGCAGGCAGTTTCATTGACCACCGGCACATCTTTACTATCCCCCTGGTTGCACAGAGTGATGGTATGGACGGGGCATCTGTCGGCACAGATACCACAGCTTGTGCACTGGTCCAAATCCATGACCGGCACAAAGTTGCTCGGGTGGACGTTACCCAACCTGTTATTGCCCGTTGCAACGACAGGACGGAGGAGAGAGCAGCAGCAGCCGCAGCAATGACAGAGGAACGCCGGCTGATTCAATACGTTGTCGCAGGTGTGAACCAGACCAAACTCCTGTGTTTTATCAAGAACATCCAATAAATCTTTTACAGTGGCCTGTTTACCAAGTTTCCGGCGGATTATCCATTCACTGGCTGCGCCAAGAGAAGTGCACACCTCAAGCGGTGCACCGCAGGCTTTACCGAGGTGAGCTGCTTTATGACGGCATGCGCATAGGGAAATTGCACCGCCGCCTGATTCTTGTATGATCTGTGATGCCCTCTCATAACTTAACACTTCCGTATCTACAGCTACCGGCATGAGGTTTTCATAAACCAGTGTTCTCATAAGCTTCGTATCTGCTGTTCCGGAGAATTCTTTTAGAACCTCGGGACTGTGAAAGTATTTTTCAAAGAGCTCTGCAAGTTCTTTCAGGTTGGCTTCATCCCGTGTACGCATAAAGGTATATTCGAAAAATCCGACTATCATCGGGGCCAGTATGTAATAGCAGGTGTCCCTTCGGGGAATGTCTACAAGCAGTCCCTTGCTGGCCATCCCTTCCAGAATTACCGACAGCTCCTCTCCCTGTATACCGGTAATAGAGGCGATTCTGTCCAGCGTCATGGGGATCAGGGGAAATTTACTGCCCACAAGCGCTTCGGTTTCCGTGTAAAGACTGTGAAGTATTCCCATAAGGGTTTCATTTACCGGCGCACCTACGGGGTTCCTGTTCAGGCGTTCAGCCAGTGCCAGGTATATCCCATCTTTAGCATTTATTGCATGTCCCATATTGTTCTCTCCCCTTATAGCACAAAGTATTGTTAAAATCACTCATTTACCGGGACACCCGCAAGCGGGTATCCGGTCGCCCCCTCCACGAGCATAAGCCCGTGGTGCCTCCCCCTCTCGCTCGTGAAACTCGCTAAATTATATTCTTGCATATATTATCTATAATCTGTCTCCTCTCAAACAGCCCGAACCACTTGAACTGCTTGAACGGTTCATTTACCATCATGATAGGGGTGTAAAGATAGGCGAGTTCTACATAATATTTTTTAAAGCGTAACTGATTACCCGTTCCCGGTCACGAGAAAGTGGAAATTTAAGCTTTCCGGCCTTCTGGTGCTATTTAGTCAGCAGCACAGGACATTTTGCCGATTTGAGAACATTCCTTGCAACGCTGCCAATAAAGTATTTTGCCATGCCGGATTGACCAAGAGATGCTATTACAATCAAGTCAATCCCGACGCTTTCAGCCTCCTTCAATATCTCCTCATACGAGAACCCCAATTTTATATCAGTAATTACTTCTACTTCACGGGCAAGCGGAAATTTATCAAGTTGTTTTTGGAGACTGTCCGCAGCGCTTTGTTCGGTACTATTTTCAATATCCTTCAAAGTTTTCTCGGGCAGGCAATAATCAACTACACATTGTTGTATCGGAAAAATAACATTTAAAAGATAAACTTTTGCATTATAGTGTTTCGCAATATCTAGTGCCTGTTTTAATGCTTTGTCTGAATACTCTGAGAAATCTGTAGGGACAAGTATTTTTGTTGGTTTTAACATGTCATTCACCTCCCTTTCTCCTATGATTGAAAGAATAAATCACTGTTATTTCGTTAAGAGCACAGGGCATTTCGCACCCTTGAGGACATTACGGGCCACACCACCGATCAGGAACCTTGCGATCCCGGTTCTCCCGAGCGATGCTATCACAATTAAATCAATCCCTAACTTTTCCTGCTCCCGAAGTATTTCCTCATAGGGAACACCATTGATCACCATTTGGATTAACTGGACATTTTTACTCTCCGGGAATTTGTCGACCTGTTTATAGAGTCTTTCCTTGGCCTTTTCCGTTATTTTTTTCTGGAGCTTTTGTATCTCTTTTTCGGTTATGGAAATGTCAGAATAATCGTCCGATAAAGCGCTATGTATCCTTTCATGGACGACGTTGAGCACATAAATCTTTGCTTTATACTCAGATGCAATATCTAGTGCCTGTTTTAATGCTTTGTCTGAATACTCTGAGAAATCTGTAGGGACAAGTATTTTTGTTGGTTTTAACATGTCAATCACCTCCTTTGATAAAACAGTTCTGCGTTTAGACGACCAAATCTTTTCCTTTTCTTATTAATAGCACGTATTAAGCAGTTGTCAACTTCAAAGAGAAAATCCTGTCTGCTGTTCCTGTTTATTCTGCATCTGCCCTTATCCCTGTTGCATGAAAATTGGTCTGCAGCCGGGGGGAGCTGAATGGTAACATTTATTCTTTGATAGCTTGAGACTTTCTATGGTAATGTTCTTACATCCCTATGTTTATCGTAGCCCCTTTAATTCGCACCCATCTTATCAAAAACCGTGACCTGTTAATAAATGAAGCAAAACACATCAATGGTTTTATGAAACTTCTTATGAAGCATCACAATACGGGCGTCAAGTGGACCGATGCGGAAAAACATGAACTGAAACAATCCCTGAGACATTTAGCTACTTACGTGCCGGCGCTGTTTTGCTTTCTTCTCCCCTGCGGCCTTTTGCTTTTGCCGGTTCTGGCAGAGATTATGGATAGGAGAAAAATATCCCGCGACGTGAGCGGCGCTTGACAGAGACGGGATGGGGGATCCTGCGATTAACCGGGATCCGGATTAGAGATATTCGTTAAACCATTTAAGCGATAATTGAATCTGTTTTTTCAACCCCTTTCCTGTATCGAGGTCAATATGATTCATGCCGGGAAGGACGACGAACTTTTTTGGCTTGCCGGCCTTCTGATACATTTCTCGTGTGAGTTCGACATGGGCAACATCATCGGCCTCGCCATGGATGAAAAGAAGTGGTGTGGGAGCCACCAGATGAACAAAGCAGTCGGGTCGAAATCGTATCATGGCCTCAGCGCTTTCCAGTGAAAGCATTGGTTTGTTTTGAGAGTCATCGTTTTCAGAAATCGATTCGCTTTCTTTTTCATTGTCAGGTTGATTATGTTTTTCCCAAAAGGAGACAGGAAAAGGGATGATTTTGTCAAGGGGCACCAAGCGGGATTTGCCGGTTTTAAGCCGCCTCAGACGATCATCTTCAATCTCTTTCTGAAATGAGATCCACGTTTTTTGTTTCCTGAGCGATGACATAAATGCCTCTCCGCCTCCGGGGCTGGAAACAACGACTACGCATTTAACGTTTTTATCCAGAGCAGCCGCATAAAGTGCAACAGAGCCTCCGTAACTGATAGCATAGAGACCTATTTTATTCTCATTTACATAAGGCAATGACTTTACGTATGAAATGGCAAAGAAAACATCTTCAGCCCTTTCAAGGGGAAAGAGATAAGGTTTTCCCCGTGTATCGTCGCTTTCGCCTGAGCCTCTGTAATCAAAGGCAAGCACTATATAACCCGCCTCTCTGAAGGCCTCAGCTACTTCAGGCAATATATCTTCTTTTACACCTGAGAGCCCCTGACACAACACAATTGCAGGGTATTTATCGTTATCGTTTTCGTCTAAACCTGAAGGCAGATATAGTTCACCTACCACGCTTAACCAGTCAGCGCTAAAAAATTCCACCTTTTTTTTCATCGTTCGTCCCTCTGAGGCTATGGTTTATACTGATCCCGCCACTTTTTGCCTTTCATCTTCCTGCAATTTCTGACAGTTGTCAAGAAATAATAAAATCTTATTTTAACAGGGATAACATCGGATACATACGGATGAGAACCATAAAGAGCTGCTAACCAGAATCGTGATGCTTCGGCGATTCAGGTTAGACACATCATTCCCTTCGGGAATATTGTGTGTTTATTCTTTAATCTTATATCAACTCGTCTCCGGCATATTCATGTCGTTTACGGCCACCAGATACACCCCTTCTTTTTCTGCAATCTTTTCCAAATCCGGTGTAAAACCCTTGCGGTTAAAAAGTGCATAATATTCCTTACGCTCTTTTCTGTCACCTGTCCCCCAGTCAACCAGCGCGGCTTTCCTTTTGAGATCCACCAGGATATCAATGCCGACTTTTTTGCTGCTCCACTTGACCTCTCCAAAAAGAATGACATTATCATCCTCATTGGCTGCCACTATATCAATCTCGGCGTCTTTTGACCACCAATGCCCCACCTTGTTAAATTGTAACCCCTTCAGCAGACTTCTTTTTACAAAGGAGCGGCAGACTTCTTCAAACACCCGGGAGATAAATATATCTATTGTCGGCTTTATCTTCTTCTCAAGAATATAGTCAAGTTCATCTTCTTCTATAAAACTTCTGTTGGGAAAAACAAAATTGAACCAGAAGCGGAAAAAATTGTCGTTAATCGTATAAATCCCCTTTTTACTCTTCTCAGGGGATTTTTCGGTAAGCGGTACCTCCCTTGTGATTATTCTCAGATCGCTGAGGACAGAAAGATATTTTCCAATAATGTTCTTATCAAAACCGGTCTCGTTGATGATCTCGCCGGGCCTTGTTTTCCCCATAGAGAGGGCGCGCAGAATGGCAAAATAGTTTCTCGGCTCCCGTAGTTCCTGTCGAAGGATAAATTCCGGTTCTACTGAAAGATATGCCTCCCTTGTAAGAATCGCCTTTCTTACGTTTGTCCAATAGTCCTTTGTGTAGTCAAACTGTAGAAGATAGGCGGGGGTCCCTCCCAGCGTTGCGTATGCATACATGAAATCCTCATTGGACCAATCCGGACTGAACTGCTTCGCATCCCTGAAATTGAGTGGCTCAACGAGCAATTGCCCGGTCCTCCTTCCAAAGAGGGGCGACTTGTAGCCGAGCACCTCCGTTTCCATCATCCCGATGCTGGAACCGAGGAGGATGAGAAAGGCTCCGGAATCTTTCAGGTCTTCATCCCATCCCTTTTGAAAGATGGAAGGGATTGCAGAGTTTGACTCAATTAGAAATGGAAATTCATCGATGGCAACTACAACCCTGTCTTTTCCTTTTAGATACCGGAAAAGCTCATACCAGTTGCCAAAACCTCTGGAGAGGAGAAACTCATCCTTGAACTGGAGTCCTACTTTCTCGGAAAACGCCCTTAGTTGGTCTTTTTCCGATGTTTTGTCAGCCAGAAAATAAATGTGAGGAATACCCTTGAAGAACTGCTTTACCAACTCTGTTTTACCGACCCGCCTCTTCCCGTAGATGACAACAAGCTGTGATTCCTTGTTCTTGTTGGCATCATTCAGAAATGCAAGTTCCCTTTGTCTGTCAATGAATTCCATAGGGCACCCCCATAAGATTACTTACGAGTATATTACTCTAAAGTAATCTTATTTTGCAATGGGTTCTTATTGAGTCTATGTTTTTTCTGGCGTCCATCGCGTGATTCTTTGCCTCGATGTCTTTATCATAACACTCTTTTTGAAAATTACGCGACACCTTTTGCTGGCTGTAATAGGTCTTGGGCTGTAGATTCTGAGCCACTGATACGGACTGATTACCGGGTACCTAATCGAGAGGAATTGGGGGCCAAGCTCTTGAGAATATTGGATTATGGAGTAGAGATTATGGGCCTGTTGCCCAAACATATATAACAACCAATAATATTGAAATATGAGCAGGGAGGGTAAGGTTTAATTGAGAACATGTTGAGCAATAACAGCGTTCCGGCCATACAATTCCCCATATATAGTCTATACAGTAAAGTGGTATGCGTGTGTGTTTTACCCCAGCCGTTTTTTGAACCTTAAGGCGCTTATTGTCATTACAGTTGTGCCAAGGATGAATAGCGCAAGCATCTGCGGCCAGAGGATGCCTATACCGTTCCCCTTCAGGAATATGCCCCTTATGATAATGAGAAAATATCTGAGGGGGTTAAGGTATGTTCCGTATTGGACTGCAAAGGGCATATTTTCTATGGGGAACATGAGGCCGGAGAGGAGCACGGCAGGTGCAAAAAAGAGGAAAGTCCCCATCAGGGCCTGTTGCTGTGTCCTTGATACAGTAGAGATGAAAAGCCCTATGCCCAGTACCGACAAAAGATAAATGCCGGTACAAAGCACAAGCAACATGAGCGAACCCTGAATGGTAATAGAAAACCAGGATACCCCCACAATGGTAACGAGAAACATATCGAAAAATCCTATTATTGCGAAAGGTATCGTTTTGCCGAGTATCAATTCCAACGGTCTCAGAGGGGTTACCATGAGCTGCTCCATTGTGCCGATTTCGCGCTCGCGTACAATGGCCATGGATGTAAGAAGGAGGCATATAAGCATAATCATGATGGCGATAACGCCGGGCACGTTGTAGTTCCTGCTCCTCAAATCAGGGTTGTACCAGGCCCTTGCCCGTACATCGAGTTTTATTGCCGCTGCATTAACCTTTGGAGAGCCAAGACTTCTCGCATACCGCGTAATGATTGTATTGGCATAACTCATTGCAACAAGTGCGGTATTTGAATCTGTCCCGTCGAATAACACCTGCACTTCGGTCTGTTTGCCTTTTTTTATATCTGCTGAAAAGCCATGATTTACCTGGAGTACGGCAAGAACCTTCCCTTTATCGAGTAATAACCGGACTTCTTCCGGCGCGTTAATGTATCGGAGAATCTGAAAATATCCTGATGCTTCAAATCTTCTGATAAGTTCCCGGCTCTCGTACGATTTATCAAGATCATATACGGCCATACGGACATTATTTACATCTGTGGTAACAGCATAACCAAAAACGATGAGTTGGATTATGGGCGTTATAAAGATGATGGGTCTCATCCTCTTGTCCCTGAAAATCTGATGGAATTCTTTTATAACCATGCGTTTTATGCGCTCAAGCATCTCTATTCAATCCTCTTTTTGAACTTTCTGTTTGCTATCATAAAGACGAGAAAACCAAAGATTGAGAGGAGTACGGTCTCAAAAACAAGCAGATTCAAAGCGCTGCCCTTCAGGTAAATAGCCTTCAGCATGGTTACAAAATACCTTGCCGGTATGATGTATGTGACAATCTGAAGCGGCGCTGGCATGTTTGATATGGAAAACATAAAACCGGAGAGTAACAATGCGGGCAGATATGAAACAATAATGGAAACCTGACTTGCTATGAGCTGTGACTTTGCCACTACCGATATTAATATTCCAAGGCTCAGGCCGCCAAAGAGAAATAAGCTGGAAAGCATCATAAGCAGGAGAGGGCTGCCCTTGAGGGGAACGTCAAATAAATAAATACCGATAAGGGTTGATATGAGCACATCGATGAGGCCGATAATGAAATAGGTAAAAAGTTTTCCGATAATTAATTCGGGCGGCTTTACCGGTGTGGATATCAATTGTTCCATTGTGCCTCTTTCCCATTCCCTCGCAATGGTGAGTGAAGTAAGAAGGGCGGCAATAATCGCCATAATTACCGCTATAAGGCCGGGAACGATGAAGTTTCTCGATTTGAGTTCGGGGTTATACCAGACGCGTACACGGGGTGTTAAGATGGGGGCTACAGGGGTTTTATTAATCCTCTGTGAGTATAATTCAGATATTGCGGATATGTATCCCAGGGCTATTGTGGCCGTATTCGAGTCGCTTCCGTCAACGGCGACCTGAATTTCGGCATTTTTGCCTGTCTTCATATTTTTTGAGAAGTCTTCCGGTATGGATATGGCCACCCTTGCCGTCCCTGAGTCGATATATCTGTCAATATCGGCTTGTTTATCTGCATAACCGACAATGGTAAAGTAACGTGATTCCCTGAATTCTGCTATAAACTCACGACTCATGCTGCTTTTATCGCGGTCATAGACAACAGTTGACAGATTATCCACATCCATTGTGATGGCATATCCAAAAATAAAAAGGAGCATAACCGGCATAAGGAACGCCATGGCAAGACTCAAGGGGTCCCGGAGAATCTGGATAGCCTCTTTTTTAACAATCGCTTTGATTCTCATTAACTTCATTCAAAGCTCCCCAATACCAGGTTATTCTTTATGTTCCTCATGATGTCTCGATTAAGGTTACAAATACATCTTCCAAAGAGGGGACAATCTTTTCAATTTTGCCTACCTCGACACGGGCTTCCTCGAGGACACGTTTGATAACAGGTATTGCCTTGTCTCCATCTTCAAGCGTTGCGTGGAGGGAGCTTCCGAAAATTGCTGTCTCTATATCGTGCATACGCAGTATATCCATGGCTTCAATAACCTTGTTTACTTCAATTTCGAGGACATCGCGCTTCATGTAGTCCTCTTTTAATTCACCGGGGGTTCCATGCGCGATAATACGCCCCCGGTATATGAGGGCAAGCCTGTCGCAGTATTCTGCTTCATCCATATAATGAGTCGTGACAAAGGTGGTTGTGCCTGATTTTGACATCTCATAGATCAGGTTCCAGAAATTTCTTCTTGAGATAGGGTCAACACCGGATGTCGGTTCGTCGAGGAAAATTATAGGAGGTTCGTGGAGTATTGCACATCCGAGGGCGAGCCTTTGTTTGATACCACCGGGCAGGGTTCTGGTAAGATTTGTTTTTCTGTCTCCCAGTTCTGCCATCTCCAAAACCCATTCTTTGCGCCCTGCCTTTTTTCTATCAGGCACTCCGTAGATGCCGCTGAAAAAGTCGATATTTTCCTCAACCGTAAGATCATCATAAAGGGAAAATTTTTGAGACATGTAGCCGATTGTCCTTTTTATTTCCTCTGACTGCTTTACGATGTTGTAGCCGCCGACAAACCCTGTACCGCCGCTTGGCATCAAGAGGCCGCAGAGCATCTTTATCGTTGTTGATTTCCCGGCGCCATTAGGACCAAGAAAACCGAATATCTCGCCCTTTTTTACGCTAAGGCTGATATTATCCACCGCAACAAAATCTCCGAAGGTACGTGTAAGGTTCGTGACGGATACCGCAGTGCCAGCGCTTGACACCAGTTTTTTTAACTCCAAGCTTGTCACTCCAAACTCCGAACCATATTAATAAAAACATCTTCAAGGGAAGGCAAAACCGACCGGTAATCAGTTATCTTCACCCCCGTGTCTTTCAGTTGTGCAATAATCGCATTCATCAAGCCCATTTCTGTAAGGGTTACGTGAAACCTGTTTCCATAAATACTAACGTCTTTTACACCGTTCATATTCTTTATTGCCTCTGCTGCCTTCCTTGCCTCTGGAGACCACACTTCCACCATGGCGAGTGGCATCGATTTCTTAACGTTTGCCGGATTGTCCGTCATTATAAGCCTTCCCTTATGAATCAGCCCGATCCTTGTACAACGCTCTGCTTCGTCGAGGTACGCAGTCGAAACAAAGATTGTCACTTTTTCTTTCAGTAAATCGTAAAGAATTCTCCAAAAATCTCTGCGGGATACAGGATCAACGCCATTCGTAGGTTCATCAAGAAACAAGACTTCGGGCGTATGGATGAGTGCACAGGCCAGGCCGAGTTTCTGCTTCATACCACCTGACAGCTTTCCTGCAAGTCGTTCTTTAAAGGGTGTGAGGTTACTGAAGCCAAGGAGCCTTTCAATCCTCAGGGGCCTTTCCTTTTTGGGAACTTCATAGAGGTCGGCATAAAAGAGAATATTCTCCATGACCGTGAGGTCTTCGTAAAGTCCGAATCGCTGAGACATGTAGCCGATCTTCTCTTTAATCTTCTCCCCTTCATGCAATATCGAATATCCCGCAACCCAGGCCTCTCCTGAGGTGGGGAGCATAATCGCCGCCAGGAGGCGCATTATTGTTGTTTTCCCTGCACCATCAGGCCCTACGAGGCCAAAGAGTTCTCCCCGCTGAATTTCGAGATTGAGATTATCGACGGCAACGTTGTCACCGAAGGATTTGGTGAGCTTTAATATTCTGATTGCAGGGAAATCGTTTTCGTGATGCGTTACACGTTCGATCATTCTCTCTCACTCCCCCCTTTACAAAAGGGGGGTTGGGGGGGATTGCAACTCACTTCCAAAATAGAGCAACATGCTACTTAATGTCAGAACGATAGATTCTCCCATATCTTTTGTAATACTCCTTCAATATTCTCAAACACTTCTCTGTCAGAAAATCTCAGAACTTTTAAACATAGACTCCCTATGGATTTATCTCGAATGCCATCTTTTCTCTTGCCATAATCACTATAATGTTGACTTCCGTCAAGTTCGACAACAAGCCTTGCCTTAGGACAATAAAAATCAACAATATACTCACCAATAATTTTTTGTCTGTAGAATTGTAACCCCTTAAGCTGCTTTCTCCTCAATTTTGACCAAAGAGTCCTTTCTGCATCGGTCATGTTTTCCCTTAACTCACGGGAATAACTTTTTAGCTGTCTATTATAGCGTAAATTCAACTCTTTCAATCCCCCATACCCCCTTTCATAAAGGGGGTTTTGTGAAAAACCAGTCGAAATCATTTACTGGTTGCCATTTACGCGTTACGCGTCACGGTCTTATCGCTATCCGCACGTCCGCCGGCATGCCGGGCTTCAGGTCCCAATTGTTGTTCTTCACACTCACTTTCACGCCAAACACGAGTTTCACCCGCTCTTCCTGTGTCTGCACGGTTTTAGGTGTAAATTCCGCCTCTGACGAAATGTATGAAACCGTACCTTCGTATGTTTTGCCTTTATATGAATCGGTCGTTATTGTTGTCTTCTGGCCGATTTTTACAAGACCGAGTTTATCTTCCTTCACGTATACCTTAATCCAGGGGTTATCGAGGTCACCCAGCGTAAATATAGGGGTTCCCTGTGCAACGGTTTCACCAAGCTCCACATTTTTTCTCAGTATCACTCCCGCAAAGGGGGCATATATTACTGTGTCATTTAGTCTTTCACGAGCTGTAGCGAGGGCGGCCTTCAATTGTTCTACGCGATGCCCGGCCATTTTAATATCTTCCTGCCTTGGTCCTTCTTTTGCAAGACTCAACGTTTCCAAAGCATTCTTAAGCAATGCCTTACGGTTATCGTATGCGCTCTTTGCCCCATCGTACTGGGTAGCAGATATAGCGCCGTTTTGATATAAAATCTCTGCTCTTTCGTAATCTTTCCTGATTCTTATCAATTCAGCTTCCTGGGCGCTCACAAGCGCCTTTGCCTGCTCAATCTCCTGCCTCCGTGAGCCTGCCTTTAATTCTGCAAGCCTTGTTTCAGCCTCCTGCAAGGCTGCCTCGTTCTGCTTCACCACACTTGCCGGTTCTGCGCTGTCAAGCCTCGCCAGTAAGTCGCCCGTTTTAACCTTGTATCCCTCATCAACGGGACGTTCCACGACCCTCCCCGGTATTTTAAAGCCGATGTTCGCTTCAGTCACCTCTACATTGCCGGAGAGCACCATGGCATTATCGTCTTTTTTGTTACGAAAATGGTTTATTGTCAGGATACCGGCAATAATGGCAATGACGATTACAGCGACAACAATCTTTTTCTTTTTCATATTTTGCTCCCTTCCTTCAAATCACGCAGGCTCATATCAGCTAACAGATGTCAGACCGCCTTTCAGGCTGCCAGAAGTCAGACTTAAATCTGTCCTCTTTTTTCTGTCCTCTACCTTCCACCTTCCACTTTTCACCTTCAGTCTTCAGCCTTCCATGCCTTCGGCCTGCCTCTTTTCACCTTTCACCTTCTTCTCCCATCGCCTTTCTCATGGATGCCAATGCCACCTCTCTATCATACAGCGCCTGGTAGAAATCTGTTTCTGTCCTCAGAAAGGCTGTCTGAGCGTCGATTACATCGGTGTTTGTGCCTGCTCCGGTGTCATACTTAAGAAGTTCTACCCGGAGCGATTCTTTGGCGCTCGCAATAGCCGTTTCAGTAACTTCAATCCTTTCTTTTGCATTCATGATACCGAGGCGTGCATCCCTAACTTCACGGGTTATGGCAAGTTTTAAAAACCGTTCCTCTTCCTTTATCTTTTCCAGTTCATTTATCTCCTTGTCTATCTCCGACTGGATAATCCCTCCGTCAAAAATAGGCATTATCAACTTCAGCCCAAAATTCCAGTTTTCTTTAAATGCTATATTGTCGCCTGCTTTGCCGCCATATTCCCCTGCTGCATATATATCGGGAAATCGCTTGCCCTGTGCAATTTTTACCCGTTCCTCGTATATTTTTTTCTTTTTTGAAACAGCCATATATTCAGGCCTCTGAGAAAATGCCTTGTTTATGCTTTCATCAAGCACAGCATACGTCTCTTTTGATCCTGCTCCATGCACAATCGAGATGGGGGTCTCCATATTATCAATGCCCATAAGGGTTTTAAGAAGTTCATAGGTGCTTTCAAGATTATTTTTAACAAGCAACTTCCTCTCCCGTGCATGAGATAACTCAACGTCAGTCTTCAAAAGATCAAGCTGAGGCACAGTTCCTGTTTTGAGATACATTTCAACATTCCGTTTATGTGCTTCAAGCTGCTTTACCGTTGCATTGTTCGCCTGAAAGAGTTTTTCGAGTTGTGAGATTTTATAAAAAACACTGGTGAGGTTATACACAAGTTCCTGCTTTGTTGCCATATAGTTATCCTGCGCAACGGATTTTTTCATTTCAGCTACCTGAACGCCACGAACAAGACGGCCGCCTTTAAAAAGGGGAAGTCTGAAATAACCTCCAATATCATATACATTTCTTTCAAAATCGGGAAAGTCAAAACCCGGCCCTATGGGACCTGTAATTACAATCGGGGTGAGGGGCATGGGATATCGGTACCGTGTAGCGCCGCTGCCGAAATCAATCCTTGGCATCCTCTCCGCCTTTGCTGTTTTTATCCCATACATTTCGGTAATGATGTCTTTATTCGAGATTCGTAAATGGGGATTGTTTTTGAGGGCATAATCGATAATGGATGAGAGGGTGTATGCGTCCGGTTTGTCTGGGTCTTTTGCTTGAGAAAGGCATGGGATAGCAATAAAGCCAAGAATAAGAATTATTATGAGCATCAAGGTATGGTTTCTCATTGATGTTGATTTCATGGTTGCTCTCCTTTTCCATTCTCTGCAATGGCTTTGATGGCATGCAAAGAAAAAAGGGTTATGTGGTCTGCTATCTTTTTAATCTCTTCAGTCTCAAAAAAATCCTTATTAAAAAGTCTTTTGATGATGGGTCTTGCGTAGAGAAAATAGAGAAACTGGCTGACGATGCTTGCGCAGCAAAACTGCACCGTTTCATCGCTTGGGAATTCCGCTGCCCCCCCGTTAAAGGGTTCAAATCCCCCCTCACCTCTCTTTGACACAGAGGGGGATTGGGGGGGATTACTCTTATTTGCCTGTTTTTCAAGAAGCCCTCTCACGATTGAAGCGAGGAGGGTGAACCCCGGCCGGATCGTTTCTTCAACCAGCACGTCCAATGCCTTTGTAGGCTGGACATATTCCCTTGCAACAAGTTTTCCAAACCAGGAAGTTGGCCCTTCTTCAAGTATGCGGAATACAAAGGAGTGGACAAAGGCCCTGAGCCGTTCCTCCGGAGTGTCAGCTTCTTTAATGCCGAGGTCAGGTGGATATTTTTCAAAGGCCACAGACCTCCAGTACCGCAAGGTGGCCAGATAAAGATTATCTTTGTCGCGGAAATGATAATTGATGGCAGCGATGTTTACATTCGCCCGTCTGCATATCTCGCGGATTGTAGCATTCTGAAAGCCGCATTCCGTAAAGACCTCTCCTGCCTTCTCCAATATTTTGGTACGGGTATTGACGGTTATTTCATTTTGCCTGTTCATTGAACATCCTTATATAACATTTGTTTTAATCATACGTTTTATACATTTGTTTTAATCATACGTTTTATACATTTGTTTTAATTTGTCAAGAGATTTTTAATGCATTCGTAAAAAGTTAAAACCGTTTCACGCCGGAACACTGTTTCACTCCCTGCTCAGGCTGCGCGCGCTTTACCCTGCAGCGAGTTCGCTTCTGCTGAATTTTCAAACTTGCCACTGGGCTTTGGACATGAAAATTCGCCTATTCACGGCTTGGCCGTAGGCACGCTCCAGCTCATCGGCAGGGTACCCAAACCGTGCTCGATTCGCGACTCGCGAAAAGATATTCCGGCTTGCTACCTCAAATGTACCCGATAGTTGTTTGGCAACAGGCCGTCAATAGCCGATTGATATTCATACGATATCTGGCAATAAATACATATTTTCAGGACTTAAAGTACTGTTTTTACCTGTGAAATGATATGTTTATCCGTCTTTATCCATGTTACATAAAAGATTGTCTTCGGCTTGAAGAGGTAAACAGTAACAAAAAAATCTTGATTTATTGTTGGTTTCAAGCAACAATGGTATAATTATTCTTCAGATTTTTTAAATCTTTTTCATCAGGGGGCAACGTGAAGAAGAACAGAACATGCTTTATTGCAGCCATTCTTTTGCTCATATTTATACTGCCGGGGTGCGGGAAAGGGCAGAAGGAAGGACAGCAAGCGCCTGTTGTGGAAGTGGTCAATGTAATTCAGAAGGATGTACCGATTTACATGGAATGGGTGGGTACAACGGACGGTTATGTTAACGCTACGATTCGTGCACAGGTTCAAGGATACCTCATCAAGCAGAATTATCAGGAAGGCGATTTCGTCAAGAAAGGGCAGCTCCTTTTTGAGATCGACCCGCGGCTCTTCCAGGCTGCACTGGATCTGGCAAAGGCAAGTCTGGCAGGCGCAGAGGCGCGGTGGACAGCGGCAAAGGCCGATCTTGCCCGTATCAAACCCCTTGCTGCGCAGAATGCGGTAAGCCAGAAGACTTTGGATGACAGTATCGGCACCGAGCAATCATCGGCAGCATCGGTACTCTCAGCCAGGGCTAATGTTGATAAAGCCGCCCTGGACCTCAGCTTTACGAAGGTTGTCTCTCTCATTGACGGCATTGCCGGCATTTCCAAGACCCAGGTTGGAGACCTTGTGGGCCCAGGTCCTCAGGAAGAATTGACTACGGTCTCGACGGTGGACCCCATCAAGGTCTACATAAATATCAGCGAGCAGGAATACCTGAAGGCTGCAGAGATAAAGGATAAAGATATTGAAAAAATGTCCCTTGAGCTGATCCTTTCTGACGGGAGTATCTATCCTCATAAAGGCAGGTTTTTTCTCGCCGACCGTCAGGTCGATGTAAAGACCGGCACTATCAAGGTCGGCGCCATCTTCAAAAACCCCGGCCGCCTCCTGCGTCCAGGACAATTTGCCAAAGTAAAAGCGGTAGTAACGACAAAAAAAGGCGCCTTGCTGGTACCCCAGCGTGCCGTTACCGAGCTCCAGGGGAGCTACCAGGTGGCAGTGGTCGGACCGGACAACAAGGTGGATATAAGGCCCGTAAAGGCGACTTACCGCGTTGGTAATCTCTGGGTAATCGAGGAAGGCTTGAAGCCTGGTGAGCGTGTTATTGCAGAGGGTATACAGAAAGTCAGGCAGGGCATACCCGTAAATCCTAAACCCTTCGGTGCAGAGGCCAAACCGAAACCGGAAGCACCTGCAAAGACAGAGAAGAAATCAGAAAGCCCCTCTAAGACAGAAAAAAGGTAGGCCACAGTGACAAAGTTCTTTATTAACCGTCCTATCGTGGCTATGGTGATCTCAATCCTTATGGTCATCGTGGGTATTGTTGCCATGTTGAGTCTGCCTGTTGCGCAGTTTCCCAGTATTGTTCCCCCTGAAATCCAGGTACAGACGACCTTTCTTGGCGCGGATGCACTTACCGTTGAGCAGTCGGTAGCGACACCCCTTGAGCAGCAGATCAATGGTGTGGATAACATGCTCTACATGTACTCCATTAACGCCAACAATGGCCAGATGACGCTGCGGGTGGCATTTGATGTGGCGACGGATCCCAATATTGACCAGGTTCTTACACAGATGCGTCAGCAGCAAGCTCAGAGCCAGTTGCCGCAGAGTGTCCGGAATTACGGCATTACGAACCCGAAGTCGTTGAGCAGTCCGCTTATGCTCGTTACCCTCTACTCGCCGAAAGGTACATATGATGCAACATTCCTTGCGAATTATGCCTATATCAATATAAATGATCCTTTGTCACGTACCCCGGGCGTCGGTCAGGTGCAGATATTCGGTGCCGGCCAGTATGCGATGAGGCTCTGGTTGAAGCCTGACAAGCTTGCCAAGCTCCAGATTACAGCACCGGAAATCTGGGCAGCCCTCAACGCTCAGAATAAAGTGAATCCTATCGGTCAGGTAGGGGCCGAACCGGTACCGAAGGGCCAGGAGTTTACTTATACTTTGCGGACTCAGGGGCGGCTTGTGACAGAAGAGGAATTCGGGGATATTGTTGTTCGTGCCAAGTCCGACGGCTCCATCGTGCGCGTAAAAGATGTTGCCCGTGTTGAGCTGGGGGCGCAGATGTATAATATCATCGGCAGGATGAACGGGGCCCCGGCAGCCATTCTCGCAGTGTATCAACTGCCTGGTTCCAATGCCATTGAGGCTGCCAGAGGCGTGAGGAAAATGCTGGAAGAGATGAAGCGGCGGTTTCCACAGGACCTCGACTACCGCGTTTCTCTCGATACCACACTGGCAGTCACAGAGGGTATCAACGAAATAGTGCATACCCTGTGGGAGGCGGTACTCCTTGTCATCCTTGTTGTCTTCATCTTTCTGCAGGGATGGAGGGCAACGCTCATCCCGTTGGTTGCCGTGCCTGTATCCCTTATCGGCACCTTTGCCGTCTTCCCCCTGCTCGGGTTTTCCATTAATACCTTATCGCTTTTCGGTCTTGTGCTCGCTATAGGTCTCGTTGTTGACGATGCCATTGTCGTTGTGGAGGCAGTGGAAAAGCATATCGAGGAAGGTATGCCTCCCAAAGAAGCTACAATCAAAGCAATGGAGGAGGTATCCGGTCCGGTTGTGGCCATTGCCCTCATTCTTGCCGCAGTGTTCATTCCTACCGCATTTATCCCGGGGATTACCGGGAGGCTCTATCAGCAATTTGCAGTCACTATTGCTATATCGATGCTCATCTCTGCTTTCAACGCCTTGAGCTTGAGCCCTGCCCTTGCTGCCCTTTTACTCCGGCCGAAGAAGGAATCGCGGGGGATAATGGGCAGGTTTTTTCAGGGTTTCAATCACTGGTTTTCACGGGCTACCGAAGGCTATGTCGGTACCTGCGGTTTTCTGATCAAAAAAGCGGGGCGGAGCCTCATGTTCCTTGCCCTCGTTGCGGTGGCTGTGGCGTTCTTCGGCATGAAGCTCCCCAGCGGATTTCTCCCCGAAGAGGATCAGGGTTTTTTTTATCTCGATGTGCAGTTGCCCGAAGCGTCGTCTCTCCAGCGACTTGATGCGACCTGCAAGCAGATCGAAACTATCCTCCGGCAGACACCCGGTGTTGAGGTTTTTAATACCATCGTCGGCTATAGCATCCTGAGCCAGGTGAATACCACCTACAACGCCTACTTCTCGGTTACCCTGAAACCATGGCATAAACGGAAGAAGGCGGAGGAAAAATATGCCGCTATTATGGCCCGTGTAAATCAAGAGCTTAACAAACTGCCGTCAACCCAGGCCTTTGCCTTCTCGCCTCCTGCGATTCCCGGTATAGGCACATCCGGTGGTATTACCTTCATGCTCGAGGATCGTGCCGGAAAGGGTATTGATTTCCTTGCGGAAAACACGAAAAGGTTTATGGATACAGCCCGAAAGCGGCCGGAATTCGCCTCGGTAACCACTTCGTTTTATCCCGCGGTGCCGCAAATGTATGCCAGCGTGGACCGTGACAAGGCGGTAAAACAGGGTGTGAATCTTGCCGACCTCTACCAGGCGCTGCAGTCCTTTATGGGCGGCCCATTTGTGAATTACTTCAACCGTTTCGGCCGCCAGTGGCAGGTCTATATACTTGCCGACGGCGAATACCGTACGCGGGCGGAAAATATCGGCCAATTCTATGTGCGTAATAAATACGACCAGATGGTCCCCCTGTCAAGCCTTGTGACCATTGAGAAGAGCACCGGACCGGAGTTCACGCAGCGTTATAATGAGTATCGAGCCTCCCAGATTAATGTGATCCAGGCGCCGAAATACAGCTCGGGGCAGGCCATGGCTGCACTGGAAGAGGTGTTCAAACAGACGATGCCGTCCGAGATGGGTTTTGACTATATGGGTATGTCTTATCAGCAGAAGGCGGCCGCCGAAGGCATATCACCTATGGTCATCTTCGGACTCTCACTCTTATTTGTCTTTCTCATCCTTGCGGCACAATACGAGAGCTGGTCTCTGCCTTTCAGCGTGCTCCTCGGTACGCCCATCGCAATTTTCGGGGCCTTTGCGGGGATCTGGCTCCGCTCCATGGAAAATAATGTCTATGCGCAAATCGGGCTGGTAATGCTCATCGGTTTGGCAGCCAAGAATGCGATTCTTATTGTTGAATTTGCGAAGGCCAAATTTGAAGAAGGCAAATCAATAACGGAGGCTGCCCTTGAAGGCGCCCGCATACGTTTGCGGCCGATTCTGATGACTGCCTTTGCCTTTATCCTGGGTACGGTGCCCCTGGCAATTGCCTCGGGTTCAGGGGCGATGTCGCGGCAAATCCTGGGTACGGTAGTGATCGGGGGGATGCTCGCTGCTACGTTAATTGCCGTTTTTTTAATCCCCGTAACCTTTTATGTTATTGAAAAATTTGCGCACAGGCAGGAGACCGAACCTGTTGCAACGCCCCATTTACCTGGCCCGCCCGCAGGTAACTGATTATGTCAAAGTTCTTTATCAACCGTCCCATCGTAGCCATGGTGATTGCCATTATCACAGTCATCGTGGGTATTGTTGCGATGACGAGGCTGCCCATTGCCCAGTTTCCTGATATCGTTCCGCCGGAAATCCTGGTAGAAGCCACCTATACGGGTGCTGACGCATTGACCCTTGAGCAGGCGGTTGCCACCCCCATCGAACAGCAGATGAACGGCGTTGACAACATGCTCTACATGTACTCCATCAATGCCAATAACGGACAGACACAGCTAAGAGTTGATTTTGATGTAGGCACTGATCCGAATACCGATGAAGTGCTCGCGCAGATGCGTTTCGGACAGGCTGAATCCCAATTGCCATCCGAAGTGAATGCCATGGGTGTCACCATAAAGAAATCGGCAAGCAGTCCTCTCGTGGTTTTTGCCATTTATTCGCCGAAAGAGACGTACGATCAGGTATTTCTCGCTAATTATGCCTACATAAATATCAACGATCCGCTCTCGCGGGTCAAGGGTGTCGGTCAGGTGCAGATCTTCGGCGCCGGCCAGTATGCCATGAGGCTCTGGGTAAAACCCGACTATCTCGCAAAGCTCGGTGTCACGGTGAACGACATCACGAATGCCATCAACTCTCAAAATACCGTGAATCCCTCCGGGCAGATCGGTGCAGAACCGGCTCCTCCAGGTCAGGAATTCACCTATACGGTAATAGCGCAGGGCAGGCTTATCAGCGAAAAGGAGTTTGGAGAGATTGTGATCCGGGCCAACAGCGACGGTTCTTTGCTGCGCGTTAAGGATGTTGCCCGTGTTGAACTCGGTGCGCAATCCTACAACATTATAGGCCGCTTTAATGGTAAACCTGCTGCCGTCATTGCCGTATACCAGCTTCCCGGCTCCAATGCAATTGATACCGCCGAACGGACCAAAAAACTCATGGAAGAATGGAAGAAACGCTTCCCTCAGGACCTCGAGTATACCGTTTGCCTCGATACAACGCTGGCGGTTATTGAGGGCATGAGAGAGATTGTAAAGACCCTCATCGAGGCGCTGATCCTTGTTATTATTGTGGTATTCCTCTTTCTGCAAGGCTGGAGGGCCACACTCATCCCGCTCTGTGCCGTGCCGGTATCGCTTGTGGGCACTTTTGCCCTTTTTCCGCTCTTCGGTTTTTCCATTAATACGCTATCGCTCTTCGGTCTGGTGCTTGCTATCGGTCTCGTTGTTGACGATGCCATTGTTGTCGTGGAGGCTGTGGAGAAGCATATCGAGGAAGGTATGCCGCCCAAGGAGGCTACAATCAAAGCAATGGAGGAGGTGTCCGGTCCGGTTGTGGCCATTGCACTCATCCTTGCCGCCGTGTTCATTCCTACCGCATTTATCCCGGGGATCACGGGGAGGCTCTATCAGCAATTTGCTGTTACCATTGCCATTTCAGTCCTCATTTCAGCCTTTAACGCCCTGACGCTCAGTCCTGCACTGGCGGCCCTGCTGCTCCGGCCAAAGACAAAGGGCTCAGGTCTGCTCCAGAAATTCTATGACCTGTTCAACCGTGTTTTTAAGCGTGCAACAGACGGGTATGTGGGTCTCTGCGGCGTTGCCATCAGAAAGACCCTGATCAGTCTTATCATACTTGTCGGGGTTGTGGCAATGTCCGGTATTTTCGCCAGAATGGTGCCGGGCAGTTTTCTTCCCGAGGAGGACCAGGGGTATCAGTTCGCTGCACTCCAGTTACCCTTTGCCGCCTCGCTGCAGCGCACCGATGAGGCCGTGAAGAAGGTTGAAGAAATCATTCAGAAAACCCCGGGTGTGAAATACTGCACGGCAGTCACCGGCTTCAACCTGTTGAGCCAGATTACCAACACATACAGCGGTTTTTTCTTCATAACCCTTGAGGAATGGGCAAAAAGAAAAAAGCCGGAGGAACAATATGAGGCAATTATGATGCACATCTACGAAGAGATGTCCAAGGTGAGCGAGGGTTTCGGTTTTCCTATCTCGCCGCCGGCCATCCCCGGTATCGGCACCGCCGGCGGGTTCACCTTCGTTCTGGAAGACCGTGCAGGTAAAGATATCTCCTTTCTCGCCAATAATGTGAAGACTTTCATGGAGGCTGCCCATAAGCGGCCGGAGCTGACTTCTCTCGCTACAACCTTCAGCCCTGCCGTGCCGCAGATGTATGTAAACGTGGACCGTGACAAGGTGCTCAAACAGGGTGTTGAACTTGATGACGTATACCAGACGCTGCAATGTTTCATGGGAGGTACCTTTGTAAATTACTTTAATCGTTTCGGCCGCCAGTGGCAGGTTTATGTCCAGGCCGAGGGCGACTACCGGACGCAGGTTGAAAACCTCGGCCAGTTCTATGTCCGTAATAACAACGGCAACATGGTGCCCCTTTCTGCGCTCGCTGATGTCAAAAATACATCAGGCCCGGAATTTACCGTGCGGTATAACCAGTACCGCAGCGCTCAGATTTATGGAAGCGCTGCTCCTGGATACAGCTCTGCCCAGGCGATGAAAGCCCTTGAGGAAGTTTTTGCCCGGACCATGCCTCGCGAGATGGGTTTCGACTATATGGGCATGTCATACCAGGAAAAGAAGGCACAGCAGGGTATACCGGTGTCGGCCATCTTTGCTTTCTCGGTGCTCTGCGTTTTTCTTATACTTGCGGCGCAGTACGAGAGCTGGTCGCTGCCCTTCAGCGTACTTCTCGGTACACCGATTGCAGTGATGGGGGCATTCCTGGGTCTTCTGGTGCGCGGGCAGGAAAACAATATCTATGCCCAGATCGGTCTCGTCATGCTTATCGGTCTGGCTGCAAAGAATGCCATCCTGATTGTGGAGTTTGCTAAAACGGAATACGAGAAGGGAACACCCCTCGTTGATGCTGCACTTTACGGTGCCCGGTTGCGTCTGCGGCCGATTCTTATGACCTCATTTGCCTTCATCCTCGGCTGTGTGCCGTTGGCTATTGCGAGCGGCGCCGGTGCAGCAGGCCGTCAGGTGATGGGTACAGCGGTTATCGGAGGGATGCTCGCAGCAACTTTCATAGCAATTTTCCTTATCCCTGTAACGTTTTATATAGTGGAGAAGCTGTCACATCGAGGAAAGAAAGAGGATAAAAGTGAAAAGTGAAATGATGAAAACAAAAAATGAGGGTGAGTGACATGAAAAGATTTATAACCTTCCTGATATCTATAGCTGTACTTACGGGCTGCGCCATCGGCCCCGACTACAAACGCCCGGCAATCGATACACCCGCCTCCTGGCGCTTTGAAGAGAAAGAGACCAGGGATGTTGCCAACACGACCTGGTGGGAGCAGTTCAATGACCCGGTTTTAAATGATCTTATTCAGATTTCGCTCAGTGAGAACAAGGACCTGAAGATTGCATCTGCGAGGATCGAGAGTTATATAGGACAATACTGGGTAGCACGGGCGGGTCTTTTTCCACAGATCGCTGCCGGCGGCAGCGCAGGCAAAAGCCGTATCAGTGAGTTAGGTTCGACCCCGTTATCATCCCAGACTGAGAATCCGGCGTGGGCCTATCAGGCTTCTCTAAACTCCATGACCGGCAGTTGGGAGATTGATGTCTGGGGTCGCCTGCGCCGGGCAACAGAGGCGGCGCGTGCTGACCTTTTGAGTTCCGAAGAGGGGAGACGCGCTGTCATCCTCTCGCTCGTCTCTTTTGTAGCAAACGCCTACATAAACCTCCGCGATCTCGATAAACAGCTCGAAGTGGCGGAACGTACCGTACAAAGCAGAGAGGACTCCTATAAACTGTTTACACTTCGTTATAAGGGAGGGATCATTTCCCTGCTGGAACTTTCACAGGTGGAGTCTGAGTATGAACAGACACTTTCCCAGATACCCGTTATTAAGAAGAACATTGCACAGCAGGAAAATTCGCTGAGCGTACTGCTTGGAAGAAACCCAAGTCCTATCCCGAGAGGTAAGACAATCGATGAGCTTATGCTGCCCCCGGTCCCGGAAGGTTTACCGTCTGACCTCCTTGAACGGCGGCCGGATATCCGTCAGGCCGAGCAGGCGCTTGTTGCCGCCAATGCACGAATTGGCGTGGCACGTGCACTCTATTTTCCTACCATTACCCTGACCGGTCTTTTTGGGTGGTCAAGCACGGAACTCACCAGCCTTTTCAACGGGCCCGCGCAGATCTGGAGCTGGGCCGGCAATTTCAGTGCCCCTGTTTTCACCGGTGGCGCCAATGTGGGGCAGAACATAGTAGCTGAAGCGCAACACCAGGAAGTCCTTTTACGTTACCAGAAGACGATCCAGACTGCCTTCCGGGAGGTAGAGGATGCACTTGTGGACCAGAAACGCATACGGGAACAATTAGACGCGCAGAAGCGGCAGGTGGAGGCCCTTCGCACCTCTGCTCGGGTGGCGAGACTCAGGTATGATAACGGTTACGTGAGTTACATTGAGGTGCTTGATGCAGAGCGAAGCCTCTTCAATGCGGAGCTTGATTACGCAAGGACACAGGGGGCTCTTTTCCAGGCCTTCGTGAGCCTGTACGCGTCGATGGGGGGTGGATGGGTCACAGAGGCGGACAAAATGACGGCGGCAGTAACGCCTGCGAAACTAAACTGATGTGAAAGGAGGTGCCTATGGAATGGTTTGTGAATACCCTTCGGCAATACCCGGAACTTGCAATCTTCCTGACGCTCGGCCTGGGTTACTTTGTCGGAAAACTCAAGCTGGGCAAGGTTGCGCTCGGTGCTGTCACAGGTACCCTCCTTGTGGGGGTATTGATCGGGCAACTGAACATTACCATCTCACCGAACGTGAAATCGGTCTTTTTCCTCATGTTCCTTTTCGCAGTGGGCTATGGGGTAGGGCCGCAGTTCTTCCGGGGGCTTAAAAGCGATGGTCTTCCCCAGGTGGTTTTCGCAATCATCCTATGTCTTACATGCCTGCTTTCTACTTTTCTGGCCGCAAAAATACTTGGTTTTGACATTGGTTCCGCAGCAGGGCTTCTGTCGGGTGCCTGCACGATCTCCGCGGTAATCGGTGTGGCAACCGATACGATCAATCAACTCAGTGTTTCTGCTGCTCAGAAGACATCTTTTATCAACCATATCCCTGTAGCCTATGCGGTGACCTACATTTTCGGCACTGCCGGATCAGCATGGTTCCTCTCCTCCATCGGGCCCAAGCTTCTGAGAGTGGACCTGGCAGCGGAATGCAGAAAACTGGAGGAAAAAATGGGCGCCGGGCAACCCGAAGCGGGAGTTGTCTCTGCGTACCAGCAGATTATCGCCCGTGCTTATCAGGTAACAAATGCGAAGTTCGTCAACAAAACCATCGGAGAATTCGAGTCGAGTTTCATGGCCGACTTGAGCTCCCTGCGAATCTTCGTAGAGCGGATCCGCCAGGGGGGTAAGATCATGGAGCCTGACCTTTCCATTGTCATTCAGCAAGGTGATGTGCTGGTGCTTGTTGCCCGCCGGGAGTTGCTGGTAAAGCTGGAGAATGAGAATGCGATCGGCCCCGAGGTGGACGATAGGGAACTCCTTGACTTTCCTGCAGAGGCGCTTGACGTGGTAATTACCAACAAAGCCATTGCAAAAATGACTCTCAAAGAGATCGCAAAATCGGATATTGCGGGAAATGGACGGGGGGTATTCCTTAGGAAGCTCATGCGTGGGGGGCACGAGATGCCTGTTACACTGGGTACTAAGGTAGACCGAGGCGACGTGTTGACCATAGCAGGGGCAAAACGCGATGTTGAACGGGCCGCCAAGGTGCTGGGTTATGCGGACCGTCCTACTGATATGACCGATATAGTATTCGTTGGTATCGGCATTCTCCTTGGTGGTCTTATCGGCGCCCTGTCTATCAAGATTGGCAAGGTTCCCTTAAGCTTGAGTACCAGTGGCGGTGTATTGATCATGGGGCTCGTATTTGGCTGGCTGCGATCAGTTCATCCAACCTTTGGCCGCATCCCTGCTCCTGCCCTCTGGATGATGAACAATGTGGGTCTTACCACCTTTATTGCCGTGGTGGGTATAAGTTCCGGGCCGGGATTTGTCGCAGGTCTGAAGGAGGCAGGACTTATGCTGTTCTTTGCAGGCATTTTTGTTACCATAATGCCATTTGTGGTGGGAATCTTCATGGGTAAGTATGTTTTTAAGATGAATGCAGGCATCATTCTGGGCGCCTGCGCCGGGGCGCGTACCACCACGGCAGCGCTGGGCGCCATACAGGACGTTGCGAAAAGTAAAATTCCGGCCCTTGGTTATACCGTGACCTACGCCGTGGGCAATACGCTTCTCATCATCTGGGGGGTGGTGATCGTTATAATGCTGGCATAAATTAAAAACCAGAAAGGAGAAATAATTATGGCAACAAAAAAAATTATCGATCCTGAATATATCCATCCGTTTGATGAATTCAATATGGAGATCCCTGAGGATACTTTTCCCATGCAGGGAATGATGGCCAGGGCGGCCAAGGGAATCGTGAACAGCGAGGAATGGACCGACGCCAATCCCGTGCTCAATCTATCTTCATTTGTGACAACCTTTGCCGAGCCGGAGTTGAGAGAGGTTGCTGCCGCAAACTTCCTGAAAAACTACATAGACCACGATATGTATCCGCAATTGTTCGCCATGGAGGGCCGCATGGTGCGGTGGCTCCATGACCTGTGGAATGGCCCGAAGAATGTGGAACCTTACGGCACCGCCACGGTCGGTTCGTCCGAGGCCTGCATGCTTGGCGGTCTTGCGCACAAGTGGAACTGGCGTGAGAAAAGGCAGAAGGCAGGCAAGGATGCAGGCCAGCCCAACATGGTCACCGGCGGTAATGTCCAGATCGTGTGGAAAAAATTCATGAAGTATTTCGATGTTGAGCCGCGTATTGTTCCGCTAAAGCCTGGCAATTACCGCCTGACAGCCGAGCGCCTCGAGAAGTACGTGGATGAGAACACAATATGTGTGGTGGCCATTGCCGGTCAGACCTTCACCGGTGAGGACGACGATTTTCAGGAAATCCATGACTGGCTCGATGCCTACGAGAAGAAGACAGGCATCTCTGTCCCTATGCACATTGACGGCGCTTCCGGCGGCTTTGTGAACCCGTTCCTCTATCCTGACTATAAGTGGGACTTTCGCCTGCCGCGGGTGCTTTCCATCAATGCATCAGGCCATAAGTATGGTCTTGTGCCGCCCGGACTTGGCTGGGTGGTCTTCAAGGAACGCAAGATTTTCAATGAAGACCTGGTGTTCTATGTGAATTACCTGGGTGGTGAGATGCCCACTGCCACATTGAACTTCAGCCGTAATGCCTTCCAGATCGCGGCGCAGTATTATCAGTTTCTGCGGCTGGGGCGCGAAGGCTACACGCGCATCATGCAGGAAACGGTTAACCATGCCATCTACCTGCGTAAACAACTGGTGGACAGTGGCTATTTCAAGATTATGAATGAGACGCAACGCATTCCGGTTGTAGCCCTGACGCTTGATAAAAAGATAAAGAACTTTAACGAGTTCGATGTGTCCAACAAGGTGCGTGAGCGTGGCTGGGTACTCTCGGCCTACACCATGCCGCCCGATGCACAGAAAATCCGCAGCTTGCGCATAGTGGTGCGTCCGCACCTGAACCGCAATACCATTAATTTGCTGGCCAGGGATATTATCAAAGCCTGCGATTACCTGAAAGTTCATGGCGGCACAGCCACACCGCCCGCATTGCACGACATGCATAAGACTGCTACGTCGAAGTGTTAAAGGCAGGTAAAAAAAGTGAAAAGTGAAAGGTGAAGGAGAATTCTATGGACTGGAACGGACTTGAAAAACACCGCATCGATCTTAAACTCCCGCTGTTAATCATCAGCGGGACACGTGGACTATTAGCCTGCGGCTATCTGAACGTGGAGACTTTCGATAAGACCGGTGAGACAGCGGCAATCGTGACCGGTGTGAAAAATTTCGATGATATGCTCAATGCTAAGGCGGTGAAAGTTTCCAATGCTGCCGAGCAGGCTGGCATAGAGCCTGGAATGACCGGAGCCGAAGTGGTCGAGCGTATTCGCTGAGCGGTTCAAACATTCAAGAAAAGGGGCGACCCCCTTACGGGGACAGGCGTGAGCCCCAGTAAATAAGGCAGTCGTTAGTGAATAGTCGATAGTGGAAACACTAAAGAGGAGACAGATTACAGATAATATATGCAAGGATATAATTTAGCGAGCCCCGCGAGCGAGAGGGGAAGGCTCCGCGGGCTTTGCCCGTGGAGGGGGCGACGCAAGCCCCAGTAAATGAACAGGAGGAGTAAATGAGGTGGACGAAACGGTTGTTTAACATCGGTTTGCTTATACTGGTTGCAACGCTCTTTGTTGCAACCGATTCAGCTTTTGCCCTGCCTAAGATCAAAATTCTGGCCACAGGCGGCACTATTGCCGGCGCCCAGACCAGCACGTCCGAGGCTGGCTACAGAGCCGGCAGTTTCTCGGTGGACGACCTGATCAAGGCTGTCCCGCAACTCAAAGATCTTGCCGACATTACCGGCGAACAGGTGGCAAACATTGGCAGTCAGACCATGAACCATGAGGTTTGGCTCAAGCTTGCCAAACGGGTTAATGAAGTGCTCAAGAGAGACACAGACGGCGTTGTCATCACCCACGGCACTGACACCATGGAAGAGACCGCGTTTTTTCTAAGCCTTGTCGTGAAAAGCGACAAACCCGTCGTGCTCGTTGGTTCGATGCGTCCGGCCACTGCTATTGGCGCTGATGGTCCGGCAAATCTCTATAACGCAGTCGCGCTTGCTGCGAATCCCAAAGCAAGGGGGCGTGGCCCGCTCGTTGTTCTTAATGACGAAATCCACTACGCCCGCGAAATCCAGAAGATGAACAGCACTCAACTCGACACATTCAAATCGCCGAACCGTGGACGCGCCGGTGTGATGAATACGGGCAAGGCATACTTCTTCTCGCAAAACACCACGCGCCACACCATGGAGAGTGAGTTTTCGGTGGACGGCAAGGAGGCAAAGGACCTGCCCCGTGTTGAGGTAGTCTATTCCTATGCGAATCTCGGTAATGACGTCATAAACTTTCTCGTCGAAAAGGGTGTCAAAGGGATTATCCTGGCAGGTGTGGGTGATGGCAACAGCACTGACGCCGCTATTGCCGGCCTTGCAGATGCGGCCAGAAAGGGTGTTGCGGTAGTACGGGCCACCCGCACAGGAAGCGGCCTTGTTGTGCGCAACGTCGAAGTGGACGACGACAAACTCGGTTTTATCACCTCGATGGAACTGAACGCGCAAAAATCCCGCATTCTCCTCATGCTGGGGCTGATGAGGACAAATGATCCGAAAAAGCTGCAGGAACTTTTCTATTTATATTAGAGAAAGGGGGTTAGTATGAGTAGTATGGGCATGTACGCAAAAATGGCACTCTTCACGGTCATGTTTCTTCTCCTAATTTTTACAACGCCAGCGCAGGCCCAGTCCCAGAAAGAAGAGATCGAAAACCTCAAAGCGGCCGTCCAGTCTATGCAAAAGACCATCGAAGAGCTGAACAGGAAGATCGCTGAGATTGAGAAAACTCAGGACAAAACACCACAGGCGCCTCAGGCGGCAACACAGGCACCGGCTGTACCTATGGTCCAGGCGTCTGTACCCACTGCCAAACAACAACCGGAAAGCACTGCACCTGCCTGGTTTGACACAAAGTCTTTTGTTACAAAAGGAGACTTCCCAGGTTCCTTCAAGATTCCCGGTACCAATACCTCTATGCAGCTCGGCGGGTCTATCCAGACAGACATAATGTACGATTTCAAGGGGAACATTGGAAGTAAAGACAGTTTTGTGACCAACACGATTCCCACCACCGGACCTTCGGGGTCAAACAACACGAATTTCAGTATACGGAATTCGCGCGTGTTTGTGAAGACCGATACACCCACAGACTTAGGGCATCTTAAGACCTTATTCGAGTGGGATTTTTTTGGCTCCGGCAATACGACAAACTTAAGGCTCCGCCATGCTTACGGCCAGATGGGATCATTTCTTGTCGGGCAGACATGGAGTACATTTATGGATGCTTCAGCCATGCCTGATACCCTTGATCACGAGGGGCCAAGTGGATTTGTGATCATTCGATTGCCCATGGTCCGGTGGACTCAGTCCCTTACAAAAGGTCTAACATGGGCCACGGCTATTGAGAAACCCAGTGGCGAAATAACTGCACCTCAAGGCCAGACAGGGGATACCCGCAACCCGTATCCGGACTTTGCTACCAACCTGCGATGGGAACAGGACTGGGGACACCTCCAGGCGGCAGGGCTTTTCCGTGGTATGGCTTTCAATCCGACGACCCCGTCGGGGGATAATCAGATGAATGTGGGTTGGGGGTTTAACCTGACAGGCGAACTAAAAACCTGGGGTAAAGACAGCATCCTTTTCTCGGGGACCTATGGCAAGGGCATAGCGAGGTATATGAATGATATGGGTGGGCTTGGACTGGATGCTGTCCCGAAAAGGCCAGGCAGTGCTGACCTTGGTACACCGGGAACCTTCGGCGGTACTCTCACATATGGCCACTGGTGGAACGAGAAGTTGAACTCCAATTTTGTCTACAGTTACTCATTCCTGGATAATATGCCAGGGCAGGCCACGTTGCCAGGGCAGCCGGCAGCATACCGTAGTGCCCAGTATGGCGCCGCCAACCTGCTATGGTATCTCACAAAGCGTGTCATGCTCGGTGTGGAATATCTCTATGGCAACTATCAGGATTACAATAAGGACAGTGGCACGGCGAGTCGCTTTCAGTCGTCGGTCCGGTTCAACTTTTGATGAATAATATATAAGAAAAGTCAGCACAATCAGGCTTATGAATTGCAGAGAATTTCTGGGCGCTTTTCTAAAACTTGTGCATAATATTTACAATCAGAGAACCCCAGATGGTAAGCACCACGTTTGCAACCGCGTAGGCAGTTGCATAGCCGATCACAGGCAGTGAACTTTCGGCCTGTTCCTCAAGTGTAAGCAGCGCCGCCGACTCGTTCCGTGAACCGGTGAGCGAGCCATACAGGAAAACCGGATTCAATTTCATAAACAGCTTTGCAAAGAAATAGCCTACCAGAACTGGAATGATTGTCAGAATAACCCCGGCAATGAAGACCGATAACCCCGTAGTTTTCAAGGCAGCCAGCGCCTGACTGCCCGCACCCAGTCCGACGCAGGCAATAAAGAGGTTCAATCCCAGGTTCTGGAGAATCCACCGGCTTGCGGATGGAATCTGTCCGTAGGTCGGATGCAAAGTGCGCACCCATCCGAAAATAAGGCCGGAGACAAGGACACCGCCGCCAACGCCGAGAGAGATCGGAATACCGGCAATATTCACTACAAGAAGTCCTATTAGCGTGCCGAGCACAACTCCGCAGCCTACAACAACCATATCGGTCACATCCGTCTGGCGTTCCGCAAATCCGACCATTTTAACTGCGCGTTCCACATCTTCCTTGCTTCCAATCAACTGAAGGATATCGCAGCGCTCAATTGCGGTTTTAGGCAAAATAGGAACTGTATTGCTCTGACGCGTAATCTTGCGGAGGAAGAGGCCGCGCGCCTCGTTTAGACTTCCAAGTTCGGCAATGGTTTTACCAACAATTTCCTTATTCAGGACGCAGACCTCCATAACTTCTCCGACAATTTCCACCAGGTCTGCGATATCCTGTTCCGGGCCGATAAGTTCCGTCGCGGCAAGCATGCATTTCCGGGATGGACTTCCTATAATAAGGATGTCACCTGATTGAGCGGCAAGATCAGGCTGAAGCGTCAGTGTCTGCTTGCCTCTTTGAACAGCCTCAACAAAGGCATGCTGGGGGAAAAGTCCTTCGATAAAGCTGACGGTCTTGCCGAATATTTTTTCGTTTTCCACGCGGTATGCGCGCAGACTCAACTGCTTCGACCAAGAAAATAGATCAGGACTTTTGTCTGGAACATTTCCTCCTCCGGAATAACTTTCTTCAAGCTTCCCGGCTTCCGCTTTCAGATCGTCACCCATTATTCTGGGCAGTAAAGAAAACATAAGGATACCGCCAACTGTGCCAAAGATGTAAGTTATAGCGTATGCTATGGCTGTATCTGTTTCCATAGCGGTCCTGGCGGCCTCGGAAAGTCCGGGCAGATGGGTGATGGCGCCTTCCGCGGTCCCGATTGCTGCTGATGTGGTCAGAGCTCCGGCCAGAAGCCCCGCTGTCGTCCCCGGACTGAAGCCGAAGAGTTTCCCAAGCGCAAGAGCTGTGACCAGTGCAGCCACAGCCACAACCAGCGCAACCCAGATGTAGCTTAGCCCCTGCTTCTTCAATCCCCCGAAAAACTGCGGTCCGACACTATAGCCGATGCAGAATACAAACAAAGCAAAACTGACAGTTTTCAACAGAGCCGGGACTTTTACACCCGGGATTTGCCCCAGAACAAGCGCCATTATCAGAACTGATGCGGTAGCTCCCAGGCTGAATCCCTTAAATTTGAATTTGCCGATGTAGTAACCGGCACCAAGCGATAGAAACAACAATATCTCAGGTTGTTTACGGCAAATTTCCAAAATATCATTAAACATACATCCCTCCGTTATTTGCCGGACTTCTTCCAGGTGTCATAATATTCAGCAAGCAGTTCGCTGATTGCCTTGCCGATTTTTACATAATCGTTCTTGAAAAGGTTCGCAAGAGAGACGCGAACGGACATTTCCGGAGCAGCAAAGCCGCCGCCATCCATCAGGACAACGCCCTTTTTATCGGCAAGATTCCACACGAAGTCAATCGGTTCGTAAGTTGATTTGAGCCACTTCGCAAAGTCCGCTTCGAATCGTTTTTCGGCAAGTTGCGGAATATCGATCGTCGTGTAATACATTGCGTAACAAGGCAGTTCGGGTGCTTCGACGCCGAGCGACTTATAGAGCGCCTCATAGCGTTCTCTCACCAGGTCCTGCACCTCTTTCTTGTAAAGGTGACTGTCCGAGTCGAGGAGTTCCTGAAATGAGAATAGCGCCATCATCACCTGCTGTGGCGTCGAGAGACCGGCGGTATGGTTCAGGGCTACTGCCCGGCTGTCGGCGACTAAACGGTCAATGAGCTTGATACTGTCCGGATCGGGCGAGATGGATTCATAGCGTTTGTGCATCCCCCCGCGTTTATCCTTGGGAAGAGCCGCAATCATTTTATCCATTACATTGTCCTGGTATATCCCTATGACGCCCAGCCTCCATCCGGTAGTTCCGAAGTATTTTGAGAATGAATAGACCAGAATGGTGTTTTTCGGGGCGATGGCCGCCAAAGATTTGAATCCGTTCACGAATGTTCCGTAAACATCATCGGTCAGTATTATAAGATCTTTTCTGCGCGTTTGAACCAGCTCCGCTATTTTCTCAAGAGATTCCTTCGCGACGCTCGTAGACGGCGGATTTGACGGATTGACGATAAAGAAGGCCTTTACGGAGGGGTCACTCAGCTTTTCAAGTTCAGAATCGGGATACTGCCAATTATTGTTTTCATCCATCTTGATATCAACGACTATCAGCCCATAATCGTTGAGGGTGGGAATATCAAGGTAGGGAGTAAAAATAGGCGTGCCGATAGCGATTTTATCTCCGGGATTAACGAGGAAATTTTCTTTGAGCGTATTGAATACATATGTTATCGCGGCGGTTCCGCCCTCGACCGCGAAAAGGTCCATGGTTCCTGCCGGTGGCTGACAGTCGCACATTGTATTGTCAAGATATGTCTGGACAATCTTTTCGCAGTTTTTCAGCATGCGATCAGGTGTAGGATAGTGGTCGCCGAGTATGCCGTCAATCATCTCCCCGATAAATGAGTCTCCGTCAAGACCAAGATTTTCCGTCGCGTACTTATATGAATCGGCAAGGAACTGGGAGCCGCGCGATTCAGAGTGAATGCGGCAGAAGTCGAGCAGACGTCCTCCCATGCCTTTTGATTCGGGAGCGCCGGCGATTCCGGGGCGGCTCAGAACCCGATGCGCCTCTTCAAGGGCAAAGTTTCCAAGCAGGAAAAAGGCATATCTCGGAACTGTCGCAACCCAGTTCGGATTTCCCCTCCCCGCATTCAACATTATCCGTTCCCGATTTGAGCTTGCCATCTCAATCTGCTTGTCTTTCAGCTCAAACGGACTCAGTCCTTCGTAACGTTTTTCTTCTGTCATTTCTGCCATTTCGTTGACCCCCTTTTTTTATTTACTAAGCCTGGCGCTTTTTCAAAACTTTCAACGTTTCACTATAATGCTATCACATAAAATAATATTTTACGAAGCGAAATTTTTTGTGAAAGGAGGGCGGCATCGTTGTGACGCTGACGCCACATACGCCCGGTTTATTTTTCGGCAAATATGTGCTAAAATTGGACCCTATCATGCTCCTTGGCGTCAACACAGGAAGTTTAATGACCTATGCCGTGGGTAATATCCTGCTTGTTTTGTGGGGTGGGGGACCGGTCATGGTGATGCTGAGGTCATGAGGTGTCAGAAGAGGTTATTCTAATGTGCGATCAAGTTGATACGAATATGGAAAACCATTTCTTTTGCTTCCACTCCGGGCGGATTACCCTTGCAGCGATTCGCCTCCATTCAATTTCCGAACTTGCCACTGGGCTTCAAACAGCGGAAATTGGCCAAGCCGCGGCCTGTCCGCGTGGCACATTGCGTCTTATCGGCAGGGTCCCAATCCGTCCTCGATGTCCGCTGCAAGAAACAGTATTTCCATTACGTATAGGATCATTATGATAGCAACTTGGAATTATAAGTGTTAAGCGGACAGTTTAATCTGCCTGTTGGATTCGACCTGGCGGCGGTATTTCTGTTTGGCCTTACGGGTGCGCTTTTCGCCATGAAGAAGGGCTATGACATTGTAGGCGTATTTGTCATGGCGCTCATCACAGGGGCAGGGAGCGGCCTGATCCGGGACGGGATTTTTCTCCAGCAGGGACCTCCCGCTCTGGTGACGGATGAGCGATACCTTTACGCTGTCGGGGTAGCGGGATGCCTTGGCATTTTGTTTGGTCGACATGTTGTTATAGTCGAAAAGTGGTTCGACAGAGGGGTGTCCGTAGTTGACGCAGCAGCATTAGGGACATACGCCATCGTCGGTGCACAGAAGGCCATCAATGCCGGTCTGGGTGTGTCGGCGGCATTCCTGATAGGTGTCATCAATGCCGTGGGGGCCAGCTTGATTCGCGATGTATTGACACAACAGGAATCCATTCTGTTGAAACCGGGTCAATTTTACGCCTTTGCGGCTGCTGTCGGCTGTATTGTTTTTCTTATTCTCGGTCCAGGGATCGGGATTGCGGCTGAGGTGTCGGCTTTTATCGCCATTGCAGTCACCTTTCTGCTCCGGGTTGCGGCGATCCGCTTCAACTGGCAGACCCCTCCGGCGGGGCAGGAAAAGATACGGGATAAATTACATTGATGCACGAAAAACTTTAAAATTTCCATTGCCCACATCTTGTTATATCTGATAGAGTAATAGCAGTATTAATCGGACAGAAGGGGGATGATGAGAAGACCTTCAGAACAGGATCAGGGACAAAGTGGATTGAGTTTCAGTCGGCTGGAAGAGGGAGTTCTCGTCATAGAGCTCGCCGGCAACTGGACAATCAATGATAAACTCCCACCGTTAAGCGATGTCCAAAAAGAGATTGAAAAGGGTTTGCTGCCTGTGCATATTGCTTTTGATACCAAGGACCTCGGTAAATGGGATAGTGGCCTGCTCACATTTCTTGTAAAAGTGATAGAAATCTGTTCACAGAAAAATATCCAAGTGCAGGAAGATGGGTTGCCCCAGGGGGCACAGCGACTTCTGCACCTTGCCTTTGCCGTTCCAGAGAGGAAAGGTGATCGTAAAGAGAGTTCACGTCTTTCCTTTCTGGCAAAAACAGGTGATTCTGCTGTTATGTTCTGGAAATCTATTTTTGAAATGATTACTTTTGTCGGTGAAGTTTCTGCTGCTTTCATGAAGATGCTTACCGGTAGGGCCCGTTTTCGCGGCTCTGATTTTCTCCTGATCATCCAGGAATGCGGTGCAGATGCGCTTCCAATTGTTTCGCTTATCAGCATACTTGTGGGGCTCATCCTTGCCTTTGTGGGTTCTATACAGCTTAAAATGTTCGGTGCCCAGATATATATAGCAGACCTTGTGGGTATTGCCATGGCCCGTGCCATGGCTGCCGTTATGACAGGCATTATCATGGCAGGTCGCACCGGAGCTTCCTTTGCTGCCAGGATAGGCACGATGCAGGTAAATGAAGAGATTGATGCGCTGAAGACTTCCGGCATCTCGCCCATGGAATTTCTCGTCCTCCCAAGGATACTTGCCCTTTCCATAATGCTGCCCCTCCTGACACTGTATGCAGATTTAATGGGCATCCTGGGCGGGTTAATTGTGGGTGTAGCCGGGTTTGATATAAGTCTCATTGAGTATTACAACGAGACAAAAAGTTCACTTACCCTTACCAATATATGGATCGGACTTGTAAGCGCTTTTGTCTTCGGTGTACTTGTTGCCATTGCCGGGTGTTTACGGGGGATGCAGTGCGGACGGAGCGCTTCAGCGGTTGGTGACGCCACGACATCAGCAGTAGTGACAGGCATCGTAAGCATTGTTGTTGCAACGGCAGTGATTACAGTGGTTTGTAATGTGCTGGGTATATAGTAAAACATAGGGTTCAAGGGGCCGAGGGTAAAGTAAAAAGAGTCAAGGGAACGAAGAATAGGGTTCAAGGGTGTAACTGAGGTGTTGAAGAGCTATAAAGAACTGCAAGTCTGGCAGAAAGGATACAAACTCTGTTTAGATATATACAGGATAACAAAGCATTTTCCTAAAGAAGAACAATACGGGTTGACAGCGCAGATGAGAATATCTGCGGTTTCAATCCCATCTAATATTGCTGAGGGCTATGGAAGAAAATCACGGAAAGAATACATTCAGTTGTTGTATGTTGCATACGGCTCAATGTGTGAATTGGAAACACAGCTATCGATATCAAAGGATTTGGGGTATATCGATACTAAAAATGCAGTTAGTGTTCAACAGGGAATTGGTGACGTAGAAAGGATGTTAAAAACACTCATTAAGTCTTTAGAGGCTAAGCCATGACCCAATCTCCCCTTGACCCCTCGACCCCTCGAACCCTCGAACCCTGCCTTTCCGATCCTCACATTATTGTGAGAGATCTTACCATGGCTTATGGAACGAATGTGATTCAACGCGATCTTACTTTTAATGTGAACCGCGGGGATATTTTTATTATTATGGGAGGAAGCGGGTGTGGTAAGAGCACACTTTTGAGACACCTTATCGGACTTCAGACACCGGCAAAGGGTCAGGTATTTTATGGAGATGTGAGCCTATGGGATATGGACCCCGATGAACGGGAGCGTTTTATGAGACGTTTCGGGATTCTCTATCAGAGCGGTGCCCTCTGGAGTTCTATGACCCTTGCAGAGAACATAGGGCTTACGCTTGAAGAATATACAGTCCTCAGTCATTCTGAGATTAGCGAGATTGCGTCGTTTAAGCTTGCCCTTGTGGGTCTTGCAGGATTTGAAGACTATTACCCTTCAGAGATAAGCGGCGGCATGAAAAAGCGGGCCGGGCTTGCACGTGCAATGGCTCTTGATCCTGAGATACTTTTTTTTGATGAACCATCAGCAGGGCTTGACCCTATCAGCGCCCGTCTTCTCGATGATCTCATCCTTGAGCTGCGCGACAGCCTTGGATCTACGATTGTTGTGGTGACCCATGAACTGGCCAGTATCTTTGCAATAGGAAATAACTCAGTTTTTCTCGATGGTGAAACAAAGACGATGATTGCAACGGGAGATCCAAAGAAGCTTCTTGCAGAATGCAGGAATCCAACGGTTCATGCCTTCCTCACGAGAGGAGAACCGGATAAAGAGATGATGAGAGAAAACCGTGGAGGAGGAAAAACAAATCATGAGCAAACCCGCCAGTAAAACACTGATCGGTGCTTTTGTAATAGGTGCAATCTCACTTGCCGTGATAGCGGTTGTTGCTTTCGGCTCAGGAAGGTTCTTCGTTAAGAAATTACCCCTGGTTATGTATTTTGAGGGCTCTGTTGCCGGGCTCAATGTGGGTTCCCCCGTTGTGTTCCGTGGAGTTAGGATAGGCTCTGTTAAAAACATTATCCTGCGTTTTGAGACAGAAGATCTGTCGTTTATTATCCCGGTTTATGTAGAATTAGACCCGCGGAAGGTTGTTCATGTGGGGGTGATTTCCGACGATGAAGAGATTTATCAGGCACTCATTAAGAAAGGGCTCCGTGCTACACTTGAGCTTCAAAGTATGGTCACGGGCCAGCTTATGATCAATCTTGACTTTCATCCCGGCAAACCGGCAAAATTCGTAGGTCTTGACAAGCGTTACTCCGAGATTCCCACCATCAAATCGGGTCTTGAGCAACTTTTAGAGAGCGCCGACGACATTTCGCTCAAAGAGCTCTTCAGCAAGCTCCTCCATGCAATCGAGGGGGTCGACAAGGCCGTCAATTCTCCTCATCTGGCATCAAGCCTTGAGACTTTGAGCGCTGGTTTAAAGGATGCGAAGAGGATACTTTCGAAGATTGACAATGAGATTGATCCTGTCCTGGAAAATGTCAAAGTCAGTTCTCAATCGATTCGGGAAATCTTTAAAAAAGGTGAAGATGTTCCTGCCCAGATCGGGCAGACCTTGCTTATTATCCAGAATACCCTGAAGCAGGCCGAGAATACGTTGCACTCAGTCCAGGGTCTTGCTTCGGAGAATTCAACGGTTGTCCTTGAGGTTGACAACACCTTGAAAGAAGTTTCTGATACTGCCCGTTCTGTCAGGTTCCTCAGCGATTACCTTCAGCGTTATCCTGAATCCCTCATCTGGGGGAAGAAGCCATTAAAAGGAGAATAGCCATGATACGTATCCTGCCCATTATCATTATGATATCCCTTCTTCTTGGTTGCAGCAGTACTTCACCGCCTCCAAAGTTTTATACCCTGAGTTCTCTTGTTTCTCCCAAAACCGCCGAATTCTTCCCTTCAAGAAGCGATACACTTGTTATCGGCATTGGCCCTGTGGAGATTCCCGATTACCTTGATAAACCACAGATTGTGACCCGCACCGCCACGAACGAATTGTTAATCTCCGAATTCAACCTCTGGGGCGGCTCCCTCAAAATGGACGTCACGAGGGTGCTCATAGAGAACATATCCTCGTTCCTCGGATCAGAACCGGTTACTATTGTTACCTGGAGAGCCCATGTCTCCGGTTCTTACAGAATCCCCATTTATCTCTTCCGTCTCGATGCAACCCCTGATGGCACTATCTTGCTCAGGGCTAAGTGGGGTATCGTAGCAAAAGACGGAATAACTGTTGAATCAATCCGTGAGTCCTCCATAACAAAGCCTGTAAAGGGAAAAGAATATAACGATACCGTAAATGCAATGAGCGATGTCCTTGCGGATTTGAGCAAAGAAATAGCGTCAGCTATAAAGGCTGTGGTGAGTAAGGCCGATTAGCTCATAAAACGATTCATACCAATTCGCCTTCATTCATATAACTTTGTTGACTTCGTCCGGGTACCCTCTGGGTGCTATCTTTGAATCCGAATTGGTATCATACGAAAAACTTTCCAGGATTCATGAGGTCTTTGGGGTCAAGAAGGGCTTTGATTCTTTTCATTAATGCAAGGCTTTCCCCGTGTTCTTTTTTGAGGAATGAACATTTGCCGATCCCCACACCGTGCTCGCCTGTGCAGGTGCCTTCAAGATCAAGTGCTTTGAGAACTATTTTACGGTTGGCCTCTTCTACGCGCGCCCACCTTCTTTTATCTTCGGGGTTGTCCATAACCACTATGTGGACATTCCCATCACCTGCATGACCGAATACATACGCAACAAGGTCTTTCACCTCTTCCTTGGCGAAAGCCACAATTTCGCTGTACCGTGAGAGAGGCACTGCCACATCCATGATAAGGGGCAACAAATTTGTATGAGACCTTTTGATCGATTCGAATGTGAGGTGGCGCATATCCCAGAGACGACTTCTCTCTGCAGCCCCTATCCCCTTGTCAAGGAAAGAGCATGCATTTTCCTGGCATATTTCTTCCACATAGGCCATTTCTTCTCTGAGGCCTGTTTCGCTGTATCCGTTAAATTCCATGAGCAGAGTCGGCTGTTCGTGGAGAGAATATCCTCGATCACGGTTTAACACCTCCATTACTTTACCATCGAGCAGTTCCATGGCAGACGGTGAAAGCCCTGAGCTCATGACCTGAAAGACCGTGTTTGTTGCGTTCAGGACTGCGGGGAAGACAGCCCTTACTGCCATAAAATTCACCGGTAATCCCACAAGACGGAGTGTTGCTTCTGTTACAATCCCAAGGGTGCCTTCTGATCCGGTAAAAAGCGAGCAAAGGTTATATCCCGAAGAGCTTTTTCGTGCCCTGTTCCCGGCGTGGATAACATCACCTCCGGGCAATACAACGGTAAGCCTCATGACGTAATCCTTTGTTGCGCCGTATTTTACCGTACGGATACCGCTGGCGTTGTTGCCGATCATGCCCCCGATTGTAGCTGCTGCACCGGGATCAGGGGGAAAAAGGAGTCCATGGTGACCCAATGTTTTGTTTAATTCCTTATATATTACTCCTGCCTGAACGTCTGCCTGAAAATCCTCCTGTCTTATGGCGAGGATCTTGTTCATTTCCTGAAAATCTATTGAAATGCCATTGCGGACAGGGATGGGGTTTCCTTCCAGACTTGTGCCCACACCCCATGGGGTAATCGGTATATCCTTTTCATAGGCCCACTTTACGATGTTGCTTACCTCTTCCGTGGAGTGAGGCCATACAACCACATCCGGAAGCACGGGGGAATGGAAGGACTCATCATGAGAGTGGAGCTCCCTTACTGACTGACCTGCAGAGACCCATTCCTCGCCAACGATTGTTTTAAGTTCCTGAATGTTTTTTATATCAATCATATAACGCCTCCTCAATCTCCTTTAATCTTTAACCCAGCATGTAATTGGTTTACAGTTAACAGTTTCAAATATCCGCAATCCGCAATAATTCATCTTTTCTCTTCATTTACTTCGCTTTATCAGGTAAAGGCCTTTCTTGGCCGAGCCGATATGTTCTATTGTACCTTGTTCTTTGAGCTCGGCAATATCCCGTTTCGCGGTTTTTTCAGATGCTTTCCAATGTACGGCAATATCGACTGCCTTGATTTGCCTGCCCCGCGGAACACGTAAATGCATTTGCTACTCTATTTTACTGAGGTTTGGTCCGACCCCAATTACTTTTCATACGCAACGATTGCAAAAACGTCCCCAAGGAATTTCTAACACCCCCATGAAAATAATATACATTACAAAAATATATCAGGCAATTTTCTTAAGACACATACCACCTCAAATAGGGAATCCCGATAATCAGAAACACTACCAAGAAGATTACTCCAAATATAAATCCCAATGTCCAGAACTCCTTACGACTTATAAACCCACTCCCGTAGTAAATAGGACTTGGCCCTGTGGCATAGGGGGTAAGAATACCCATCAACCCAAGCGTATAACAGAGAAACATAGCGAGTAATTTTATAGGCATACCTGGCACTACCATAGCCGTTGCTAAAAATACAGGGAGTAGCGCTGTAGTATGTGCTGTAATACTTGCGAACATGTAGTGGACTAAGAAAAAAATCGCAACGAACAGAACCACCATCCAGATAATCGGTACCCCCTTCATCATCCCTGCCGTGATTGTTGCGAACCATTTGATGAATCCTACAAGTCTTAAGCCATCAGCCAGAGTGACCAATGTACCAAACCATACCAACACATTCCATGCCTGCTTGTGGTTCAGTAAATTGTTCCAGTTTATGATGCCGGTAAGAATCATGAGAGAGAGAACCATCAAGGCTACCGTAGTGGCGTCAACCCATTTGCCACCAAAAATCCAAAGGACCAGTGCAATGATTGCCAGACTTGCCATGATTAATTCGTTACGTGTTATCTTACCCATCTTAGACAGTTCATCGTGAGCCCATACCTGGACATTTTCGCTGGACTTTACCTCTGGTGGATATATCTTATAAACCAGATAAGGAACTAATATGAAAAGCAGTCCACCCATCGGCAAAAAACCTAAAAACCATTCCCGCCAGGTAATGCTCACCTTAATGGTTTTATTCACCAATTCCAATGCCAGGAGGTTGGGTGCAAGTCCGGTTAAAAACATTGAGCTGGTGACGCAGGTAGTAGCTAAAGCGGTCCACATGATATAAGAGCCAATCTTACGGGATGTCTCTCCAGGTTCTGAACCATAGAGTCCAGGAATGTTTTCGATAACAGGATAGATTGTCCCACCACTTCGTGCGGTATTTGACGGAATGAAAGGCGCCAGAACAAGGTCTGATATGGCAATGGCATAACCAAGCCCCAATGTTTTCTTACCGAGCCATTGTACCAGAAACAGTGCAATACGACGCCCAAGACCTGTTCTCTCGTAGCCCATGGCAAACATGTAAGCTACAAAGATCAGCCAGACTGTGCCATTGGAGAATCCGGAAAGAGCCCACTTGATAGCGTCGCCTGGTTTAGTGCTGATAAGCTGTAAAACAGCAGCTAACGTAACGCCGATGACGCCTATCGCAGCTGCCGGTATTGGTTCCATGATTAAGCCTAAGATAACACCAACAAATAAAGCAAAATAGTACCAGGCATGTGGCTGTAAACCCTGGGGAACAGGTATTAAAACAAGAACAATCCATACAATTACCGGTATCAATGCATTTCTAAGCAATTTCTTGTCCATATAAGTTTACCCCCTTAATATGTTTGGTAATCTATAATGTACTTTAGGCAAAATTATATCATGGTTGTCACAAAATAACGCAAATTTTAAACTAAAAAAGGTATGTGTCATACTTTTTTTGTTTTTTGTTGCCTTTTTTACATTTTCCTTTAAAATTCATTTTATGGAAAATAATGTATTATTGAGTATTTTTAGCGGAATTATCTTTTATATGAGAAGGGGTACATCAAACAATTTTAGGAGGAAATATGCATAGGATAGCCGTTATTCCTGGGGATGGTATCGGGAAAGAAGTAGTACCCGAGGGTATCAGGGTCATTGAAACTGTTGGAAAAAGTTTTGGTATCGAATGTAAATGGGAATTTTTTCCATGGGGCTGTGAATATTACGCATCGCATGGCGAGATGATGCCCTCCGACGGATTAAAAACATTAAAAGGATTCGATGCTATCTATCTTGGTGCTGTGGGGGCCCCTGATGTGCCCGATCATATTTCCCTGTGGGGTTTACTCATCCCAATACGAAGGACATTCTGTCAATACGTAAACCTGAGGCCGGTAAGGCTCCTGAAGGGTATCATAAGCCCGTTGAGGGATAAAAGGCCTGAAGATATAGACTTCTGTGTAGTAAGAGAAAACAATGAGGGGGAATACTCTAATGTAGGTGGAAAGATGTATATCGGAACTGAGCAGGAAATGGTGATACAGGCATCTATCTTTACCCGTAAGGGCGTTGAAAGGATAATACGGTTTGCCTTTGAGCTGGCAAAAAAACGACCAAAAAAACATGTCACATCAGCGACGAAGTCGAACGGAATTGTATTTACTATGCCTTACTGGGATGAAATATTCAGAGAAATATCTCAACAATACCCCGGGATAAAAGCCGACCAGTACCACATAGACGGCCTCACAGCAGCCATTGTATCCCATCCTGAGAGGTTCGATGTTCTTGTGGGAAGTAATCTCTTTGGCGACATTCTTTCGGATCTTGGACCGGCTCTTGCGGGAAGCCTTGGCGTTGCTCCATCAGGGAACCTGAACCCTGAACGGGATTTCCCGTCCATGTTTGAGCCTGTCCATGGTTCTGCTCCCGATATAGCAGGTAAGGGCATTGCCAACCCTATCGGTCAGATATGGTCAGGCGCCATGATGCTTGACCATCTTGGTTATAGTGATGCAGCAAAGATGATTGAAAAGGCAATCGAGATGGTGCTGGCCAACAAAAATATTAAAACCCCTGACCTCGGGGGGATGGCAACCACAGAGAAGTTGGGGAGAACTATTGCAGAAGTGGCTAAAGAATTATGTGAATGAAGAAGATTTGGAAAACGCTTGTGAACGTATAAATTTACTACATCAAGAGCACATGGAAGCTTTATCTGTAAAAATTAGAATTTGACCTGATAGGCAGTGTACGATTAGGTTGTGATACTGGACTTCACCTGCAAGCTCCCGTGCCGACTTGTGCTCCAGCGAATCAAGGGAAGCGTCAATTCTTATCATAATACATTACCCCTGAAGATTCATCCAATCGTTCTTCACAAATTTCAGTATCGTTTTTGCCCTGGGAGAATAGAGATGAATCCCTTCCCAGTTTGGCTGTCCGATTATTTTTTGCATGAGAAGCCCGTCTTCATCAAACCATCGAGGGAGTGCACCACCAAAAAAGTACCCTTTGTTTTGGAGAATGTCAACAACCTTGCCGATCCATGGCCATGAGGATTTGAGCCATACCTGAATGACAAGGGCATTCCGGCCAAGGGCAGTCTCTTCTTCCTTGCTAAAAGATTCCTTAAAATCAATACCGGCCTCATGAACAGCGATACGGGCTACACATGCAAAATCGAAGATCTGAGCGGTTGTCTTTGTTTGCTGTCCCGTGGGCAGCTCGCCGGTTGAGATAATAAGCGTTCGTGTGTCATCAAAGCCCTCGTAAATATACCGGAGATAATCGCCATACCTGTCAGGTACAAACACAGTGTGGGGTTTCGGTATAAACGTCCGGAACATGTTAATGGCCGATACCCTTCCTGTCGCGCTCTGTTCCTTTTTATATGCTTCCTCAGGCATAAGGTCTATCTCAATGGTAGCTTCAATATATTTAAATAGTGCTGCTGCCCTTTGTGTATCCATATGGTTACAAACATTCTCGCAAAAGGCTGCTTCGACATCGGTGAGTGTCGGTGCAATTTTGGCTACGTGACGGGCCAGCAGGCCAAAAACGGCTGTTTTCCGGTATTCCGGCAGGACCAGTGTCTGGCCGAATTCATAGAGCGCTTTATTCGGTGTGGAACGATAAAAGGCTGTATAGGCGATGATCTGGCCGGATACGGTACGGGCGACAATGGGGAGATTATCCCGACTCTCAAAGGCAGTGATAAGTTGTTCCGGGTTATAGACGATTTTCTGTGGATAGGAGTTGCCGTACACTTCAGTAAAAAGTTGTGCCACCCCTGCGGCATCACGGGGCTCAAAGAGGTTGACTTCATATGTAATACCCTGCATATATCACTCCTCTTGAGGTTATTTGAAGGCTTTTCGGCTCAGCAAGATACCGATTGAACCCTGGTATTTCATTCACGTGTTACCGGATGGATAACACAAGAAAAGCAAACTATCAACATGAAAGTGCCGAACACGCCGATTTTATGGTTAAAAATCTGATAATATCTACCAAAAAAATCAATATCTACTTGGGTATTGATTACCCCTTGCTAACATGCTATGTCGAGGCATGAGATCAGGTTGAAGAAGGAATCGAATGGTTGTAGGTGTCACCTTCCCCCATCCCATTCACAACATACCCTTTATTGGGAAGCTTTGCCTGGATAAAAGAGAGTATCTCTTTGGCCTGATCCATGGAAGGATGAGCATAGAGCATAGAGCGAAGAGGGGAAGGGAAAAAGGTGAAAGGACATCATGAAACACAGTCTGGATGCCGGATGCTCGATACTGGTTTGAACCAGAATCAAGATGCCAGAATCAAAAATATCCTGTATCCAACATCCCCATTTTATCCTGTCGACCGTAAAAATCAAAGGAATATTGACCCCGCAGGCGGTATGTTGAACTTTCGCGATTCTCATCCTATTCCCACTGCTTTATAAACACATGATATTCCTCTGAAAGAAAAAATACAAATATAAAGTTGACGTTCCCGCCGTTCCCATCCTCGCAGAGTTTTTAATTGTGTTGTTTTTCCAATTGTGAGAAAATCTGAAAATGAAAATATTTTATGCTTTGGCAGGAGGAATATCTTGATGGATGATTGTACGATAGACCTTAATTCGTGTTTTGCCGTTCTCGAAAAGGCTCCATACGGGGTAATACTTACAGATAGTGATGGAAAACTTATCTATGCAAACCCGGAATTCACGCATATTACCGGTTATACGCTTTTAGATGTTCCCACATCGAAAGACTGGCTTAATAAGGCCTACCCGGACGCCGAATACAGGAAGAAGGTAATTGATTTTTGGAGGCAAGATGTTACTCAAAAAGGCATTGACAGGATATTCCGGATAGTCTGCAAGGATGGGAGCGTCAAAGAGATCGAATTCAGGCCGTTCCTATTAGACGATGGAAGGGCGGTAACGATATTGTCTGATGTAACGCAGCAGAAACGGTCCGAAGAAGACCTTAAAGAGAGCGAGCGGAAATTCAGAATACTTTTTGAAGATTCACGGGATGCCATTTTTATGACCACCAGCGAAGGGAAATTCATTAATGCAAACAAGGCGTTTCTTGATCTTTTTGGATATACAAGGGATGGATTGGCAGAGATAACTGCCGGTCACACCTATTTTAACCCATCCGAGCGCGCAAGATTTCGGGCTGAGATAGAGGCAAAAGGCGCTGTGAGGGATTATGAAGTTATGTTGAGAAAAAAGGATGGAACTGTGATGCACTGCCTTCTTACAGCCACAACGAGGAGGGCAAATGACGGTACTATCCTCTGCTATCAGGGGATTATCCGTGACATATCAGCGCAGAGGCAGATGGAAGAGGCAATTAAAGAATCAGAAACAATGTATAGGAGTATTTTTGAAACAACCGGTTCAGCCACAATTATTATTGAGGAAAACACCATCATAACAATGGCAAATAGAGAATTCGAAACCCTGTCAGGCTATGGGAGGGATGAGATAGAGGGAAAAAAGAGCTTCGCCGAATTCCTCGATAAGGAGGATGTACAGAAACTTAGTGAATACCGCCAGATGAGAAAGATAACCCCCGATACTGCACCGCGAAATTACGATTTCCGTTTCACAGACAGATTTATGAATACAAAAAATGTATTATTGATTATTGCCATGATATCCGGGACAAAAAAGAGTATTGGCTCTCTCCTCGATATTACCGAGCAGAAGCAGTTTCAGAAGAGTCTGGCAAAGTCTTTTAAGACGATGCGGGACATTATAGAGAGCGCCCCTATTGGTATTTTTATCGTCAACAAAAAGGGTGATGTTGATTTTGTCAATCCCGAGATGCTCCAGATTTCAGGTTCAACCCGTGAACAGTTCCTGAGCCTGAATGTGTTCAAACTCCTCGGATACCAGAGGATAGGGCTTGTGGACAAAATGAAGCGCGGCCTGGACGGAGAATTCTTCCGGATGGATTCAGTGGAGTACACTTCTCACTTCGGGAAGAGAACCACTATCAGGAATTTTATCGGTATTCCCTTTGAGGAAACAGGAGAGAAAAAATTACTTATGTTCGTTGAAGACATTACAAAGCAGAAGTTTAACGAGCTACAGTTGGCCCACCTTGCTACTCATGATATGCTGACAGGTCTGCCAAACAGAACGCTATATTTTGACCGTCTTAAAGTTGCCCTTGCGAGTGCACAACGCTTCCGCCAGCAAATCGCTGTAATGCTCTTTGATCTTGATAAGTTCAAAGATGTGAATGATGTTCTTGGGCACAAGGTGGGAGATGCATTGCTTACAATAGTCGGAGAACGTGTTACCGGCGTCCTCCGGCAGTCTGACTCTCTTGCCCGTATGGGAGGCGATGAGTTTCTTGTGCTGTTGACGAATATGGCACAGGTTAGTGATGCCGATACAATCGCGAAAAAAATACTGGATGTTTTTCACAAACCATTTGATATCGAAAACAATACACTCTACATTACAACGAGTATCGGTGTTGCTATTTATCCTGAAGACGGCCATGACGGGGATACCCTTATAAAATGTGCAGATATTGCCATGTATGAAGCAAAGCAGAGTGGCAGAAACGCATATAGACATTATAAATAGGTCTTTTACGTCAAAAAAACTTCTCAATTTTTTAACAACATGCAAAAACAAGCATGATGCGCATGTTCGTATTGCTAATGCTTCTTTTTATCTGCTTATCTGCCCAGAAACATCCTGATAAGGCCAAGGACGGCCAGGTGTCCCGGATAGAAGATGTAGAAAAGATATTTTGCGTTGGGGCCGCGCTTGCCGTTATATAGGGCTAAAAGAGGAACAGAAAGTACTGCACATGGTTGAACAAGACCGGATACCGCGTGTTCTGCAATATAGGAAAAACTGATAATAAAATTCGGATCAGCAGAATATTTCATGGCAATTGTGTGCATTCCTGCAAGGATATTGACAACAAAGACCCATAATGCCATACGTTTATAGTCATTAAAAAACTTGTGGATTACAAAAATCATAAGTACACCGGTAAAGCCGTAAGATGCCTCGACAAGCTCAGATCCTGCCATCGCGAAAAGCAGTGGAATATAACTTTTTGATTTTTCATAGGCATAAATGGCATAGAGGCCTGCAGCGAGTGTAAAGAAAACATTGAAATGTACGGTCGGGTATTTGAAGCCGAACATATAAAAAGGCTGAGAAATAAGGGCGAAAAGGAAGAGCCTTCCCAGGTAGGATGTGGGGTCTTTTGTATGACGGTAGCCTTCAGCAATAAAATAGGCAAACATCGGGAAAACAAGCCTGCCGATAAGGCGCATTATCGGATTAGTGGGAAAAAAGATTATTGCCACATGATCAACGACCATGAGCGCACATGCAAGAATTTTCAAGGTAAAAGAGCTCATATTAGTTCTCCCTGTTTTTTTTCTTTATTGTCTTTCAGTTTTAGCTGTTTTGCAAGTAAAAATGAGAAAGTGATAAAGAATAAAATTTTATTGCGGGCATCATGCAAGAGCTTGCTTATAAATTTTAATTAACAATTCCGCTTCATCAGCGGGCCCGGGCCACTGTTTTGCCCTTATGAATCCTGCTTCCCCCAAAGATTTTCTTAGACTGGCATCATCGATGAGCTTTAAGGCCTGATAGACGAAGTCCGTCTGGCTGTAAAGGTCAAAGAGACAACAGCTTGGCCGTTCGCCATTGTCCCTGAGGATTGCCCGGCGGTTGCTTTGGATGTCAGATGCAAGGATTGGTTTGCCCGATGCCATTGTTTCAAGGAGGACATTGGAAAAACCTTCCGAGGATGAGGTATTGAGCACTACATCGGCGCCATTGTATGCAGAGCGCATGGCCTCTGGCGGTATAGCCGGAATCCAGCGGGCAAAGTTGCTGCATTGTTCTAACATATAAAGGAACTGCATGGCGTATTCAGTGTCGAGAACAGGGCCGGCAAACATGACTTTTGTTGACGACCGGACTTTGTGGACTTCGTTGATGGCTATTAAACACTCAAGGTTTCTTTTTACAGGACGAATACCTGCTGGTAGAAAGAAAAGAATATGGTGTGATTCGCACCCCGCTGCCCCTCTCAGATCGAATGAATCGTTGCCAAGCCATGTGAATGACGGGGGTACATAGTGAACACGGTTATAAAAACCATCTGACAGATCCTTAAGTTTAAGGTCTAAATCCTGGCTCTGGATAATGATTGCCCGTGCCGTTTTGCACACTTCGAGAATTGTTGCTCTTCGCTCATTCAATGTCAGGTCGTGGTTTATATCTGTCCCTGCACAGGAGATCACAAAGGGAATGTCATCAGAAGCCGAACCATTATGATGATTAATAAGCAATTTGCCTGACTTGAAGGCATGGTGACCATGGATAATGTCAGGCTGGAAGCGCTGAATTTCCTTGCGAAGATTTTGTGGATCAAGACCCTGCGCTGCTATCACTTTTACCGTAAGCCCTTGCTTTTCGTGAGAGCGACGCCACCGCTCAGCGGTAATGGCGTTACCGGTTAAAGAGGGGAGTGCGGTGGGGGTAAGGATCAGGAGACGCATATCGGAAAGGCAGGGTTCAAGGGGTCGAGGGGCCAAGGGGTCGGAAAGGCAGGGGCCGAGGGTTCGAGGGGCCAAGGGTTCAAGGGTTTAAGGAAAGACACAGATGCCATATCAAATATCCGGAAAAGGCGTAAGAGTTACATCTGATTTTTTCAGCAATAAAGGGAATCCGGGATGGACCAGCGTTTCAAGTTCCCGTTCCCTGTCCTGAGTAGAGAATGTCGAAAAGGGTCCGGATAAGCGCCCTGTGTCAGCATGTCCAGGATGGGTCATGAATTCAGTGAGACCATCAGGCAATGTCAGAAGAAGCTCTTCCATTATACCGAGCGAAAACCTCCCTTTTAAATATAAGCCTCTAAAGTGGTTTGTAGTCCGGATACCTGTCGTTTCAATCCGTGTGCGGGCTTCTGTAGCGTATTTACTGAATAAACCGGCTTCTGCAGCAATTTCTTCGGAGATATCAAGATTACTATATGATGGTTTTGTTTCTTCAGGTATGCGTATCCAGGGGATTTTGTATTTTATGGCCGCACTGATCGCTGCCTTAATTACTGCCGGAAAAGCATGGATATGATGGTGGCTGTCAAGGTGATGGATCAACATCCCCGCATTAAGCAGCTTTTTGACCTGGGCATCCAGCTCGATTGTGATTTCTCTTTCCAGTGCATTATTATTGTTTATGAAGAGTTTCATTGCAGGGAGTTTTCCCGGGAAACATCCATCAGGCCCTGCCAGAATTTGCAAACCTGATGACAGTGGTTTTCCTTCTGATAGGTTTATATGTACTCCCAAGGATATTTCCTCGTTGTCGAGCGATTTTATGCGCCGGATGGCATCGTTAAACGCCGGTCCGTTCGGGAGGATGCTTATACTTGTCACAACACCCTTATTAATGGCCTCAAATATGCCTGCATTTCTTGCCTCATCGGCGCCGCAGTCATCAGCGTTTATAATGAGTTTTTTCATCGAGGCCTCGCAGCGCGGATAAAAAGGCTACGAAAAACATATCTGCCATTGGAGGCTTCGATAAATTCGGATTGTCCGGAGGCACGGAGTTTCAGAAAATATTCCATGAGCCCGCCATTCATAACATTGTATTCTTCGGCGGTAAAGGGTCTCTCTGTCTCGTGTACTATTGTGACTTCCCGGAACAGCTCTTTGAGCCGACTCAAAAGGGCAGAGGGGTTAGCGAGCGAGATAGCAAGAAGCCACAGTCTGCCGCTCTCAGGCTCAAGAAAATCTCCGGCGCCATCGATTGCTTTGAAAAGATGAAGTGTACCATCGGATCCTCCATAGCGTGGGCCGAATGGTCCAGGGGCAGGGGTTTGCGGAGGGGTGGCAATAATTACATCAAACCGGTTGTTTTCTTCTGCTGCATGAGGTTTTTCTTTTAATGCCTCATACCAGGAGCCGGCATAAACATTAATCAGCCCGCCTACTCCGTTTTTCTGTGCGTTTATCGTTGTGGTTTCGAGTGATAGCGGATCAATGTCTACGGCAACAACATTTCTCGCACCAAGCTTTGCCGCTGCAATGGAAAGCAGCCCTGAACCGCTGCCAAGATCGAGGACCCTTTCTCCAGGCTGAATGTCGAGGAGTTTTGCCAGTTCGATACTCGACGAAAACGGCGGATGAACGCTATCGGGGACCTCAAGTTTAATAGCGCCCGTGGGAAGCTCAATGGAAATTTCTTTTGCACTGAGTTTTTTGCTGTACCTTCTGATCGCTGAAGAGAGCATCTTTTCTATCAGTTCAGGATAGCTGATCCCGGCCCATCGGGCTGAGATGGCAAAGGCTTCGAGAGGCTCAAGGCTTGGTGTTACATTGGTTTCAAGGAAGAAAAAGGTTCCTGCCGGTGAAAGTCTTATATCAAAGCGGGCATAGTCCCTTAGACCAAGGGTCTTAAAGGCAAGGCGTGCATAACCCTCAAGTTCGTGCAACAGAGAAGGCGATAGCTCTGCACGGGATGCAGCGGGTCTTGTCTTCCCTGAAGGTTCAAGGAGCTTTAATTTCTCGGCAAGGAAGACATCCTCTGATGTCGAATACCATTCAAGGGGAGGGAGCACTATCAAACCATCCGGGCCTTCAATCACAGAAATGGCAAGTTCTCTCCCTGTTATGTAAGACTCAACCATGACAGGCTGCTGCGCTTGTTCGATGAGATTAGCCGCTCTCGTTCGTGCCTCTTCTTCAGTATATGCGAGTCTGATTCCGCGGCTCATATGCTCGAAGGCTGCCTTGATAACAAAGGGTGGCTGTAACCACGGCGGCACGTTCCAGGTGTCTGAAGTGACTGCAAACCCTGGAGGAGTGGGTATACCTGCTTTTCCGAGGCGGGTTTTTGCGGCAATTTTATTATCTGCAAGCCGGCAGGCCCTTGAACCGGAGCCAACAATCCTGGCTCCACGGGTCTCGAGGATTGACCGGACAACGAAGCGCACATACCCCCGTCCAAGAAAGGTATCTGAATGGTCAACAATGAGGTCACACGAACGTGCAAGCTCAAGTGCCTGAAATATAATTTCCTCAGAATTGGCCACCATAACCTCATGGCCGAGAGCATTAAGTCCTCCCTCTATAGCCTCAGCACAGCGGCATGGAGAACCTGCGGTATGGATGATACCAACGGTAGTGTAAACTCTCTTGTGTAAATTCATAAGGAGTGACAAAAAGGATGTACCTCCTATAAAATAGGTGATGACGAATCACAAATCTATTTTAGGAAGGAGGAACATCCAATGGAACTAAAAGTGAGTGTATCAGAG
>JAPLKA010000095.1 GCA_026388315.1 Pseudomonadota bacterium
GATTTCAAACGATTGCCAATTGCAGGGTGAATAATCCTGCTCGGAAAAAAGCTCATTCTGCACGATTAGGTGTTCGGTCGTTCTTGAAACCAAGCCCCAAGCTCTTAACAGACATTGTCACAACTCTCCTTTGAAGGCTTTGTCGAGGATGGACGGCAGGAGGGAGTCGAGTTCGTCGGCAGACGCGGATCGAAGACGCTTTAAGGCGTCCGCGTGCACTCTGGCCTTGCGAAGTCGGTCCTGGGTTGTTCTTGAGGGGAGTGGGAACCGATAGGCTAGAAAATCCTTGGGGTTTAAGCGACGACGGCGAACATTTGTTCCAGTGCTGGCCCCAGAGAAATCGACCCAGACGGCTGGCATCCGGAAATAGGTATCCAACACCTCAGGAAAAACCTGTGCTTCATCGACCTCAAACACGGGGAATTCAGTCGAGACGACAAGGCCGTTGCATTCCTCGGGAACCACCCCGAAAGCGCCTTCCCAAGCCATCAGCTTCGGATAAAGAAAATCTCCAGTTCGCAGTCTCGTTAGTCGAGGATATGCGAACTCCATACCTGTTTTTGTGCCACCGCGAAAAACGCCTCGCCCGAAGCAATAGACTCCAGCGAACTGGTAAGATTCTTGTGGCTGGACCACCACGTCAGGCTGACGCAGTCGAACCAGCTCACTCATTGCTGTCGGTTTACTTTTCTTGTCGCCTGTAATTACTGAGCGACAGAATGATTCGACTTCTTCCGCGGCTTGGTGATTGAGGGAGCGGGCTTCTTCGATTTTGGCGGCCAGTTCTTCGATCCGCGCCACAATCCGCTGCTGTTCCGATAATGGCGGCAGGGGGATTTTGAGTTCTAAGAAGAATTGTTCTTTGAACCTATTACGCGTCAGAGGTGTACTGCCACTGCAATCCTGGTTCACGCGATCAAGCGTCTCCGGCAGATGGAACCAATAAAGTAAGAAATAAGGGTTTATGCTTTTTTCTATAGGAATGAAAGTTGGAAATTCTCCAGATACAAAGCAGCCGTCCAGATTATTTTCAATTACGTCAAATGCTCCTCGCCAAGCAAAAAGACGGCTATAAATAAAGTCGCCGGTGGTCACTCGATAAAGTGTTTTAGCTGATGTTTTCGTGCCATTAATTACCTCACGCAGAAATGCTCCTTTGCCATTAAGCCTAACACCAATAAGAGCATATTCTTTTAAAATGTCCACTGGTTCAACCCTTGAGATGGGACGCAGCACCTCTCCCAACTTTACCTTCGGCCATTTAGCACTCATGATGCCCTCTTGATAGTCGGGAAATGGAGCAGTGAGGATCGCGCTTTTTGCAACCGTGCATTGCGTAGTGCAGCCAAGAAAACTCTGTGAAAATCCCAGCGAGGTAGAGAGCCCCCTCGATTTGTAGGGGGATGGGGGGTGGCATTCGCCGATGGATTTGAACAGCAAGTTTTCTCTGCGTGGAGCACCGGCACGGTGAGAAAAGGGCGATCCTCCTCATTGCTGCAACCATCACGTTCATTGATTTCTCCGGTTGATGAGGTTTACGACGACGCGGGTGAGGACATCCTTTTCCTCCGGTCTGCTTTCAGCAATGAGGAGCGTCATGGCTACAAGGGCGTTGTCTGCAATCCGTTTGGAACCATCGGTGCCGTAAAGGGCATCGTTCTTTTCGAGGAACCAGAGAAATAGGGCTGCGGCTATGCGTTTGTTGCCGTCCACAAAGGAATGGTTCTTGACGAGGAAATAGAGCAGGTGAGCTGCCTTTTCTTCAAGACTGGGGTAGAGTTCCTTTCCGTCGAAAGTCTGCATGATATTGGCAAGAGACCCCTTGAGGCTGTCATCTTTTTCAAGACCGAAGACATCGCCTGCAATGAATTGGCGGCGTAAACGTTCTATGAGGCGTATCGCCTCTTCATAGGCAACAGCCGAAACCGGTCTGACTGTCGTGTCTCCTGTGCGAACGCGCTCGTGATCGTAGTCGTCAAGGAGATCAAGGGCGTAGCTGTAGTCTGCTACAACGCGGAGCAACGCTGTTGCCTCGTCTCCGGTCAAGACCTTTCTGTCGGCTACCTCAGCAATTAGCCGGATTGCCTGATTGAGTTCCTTGAGCCTGGCATCATTGATGGAGTATCCCCGGAGTATGTGGTCGCGCAACACATTCGACGCCCAGATGCGAAATTGCGTTCCCCGTTTTGAATTGACCCGGTAGCCTATGGAGATGATAATGTCGAGATTGTAGAACTTTACCGGCTTGTCAGAGTGAGCAATGTGCATTTTTTGCACATTGCTTTCCTCTTGTAGTTTCCTGGTTGCGAATATATTACGGAGATGTTTTGTAATGACGCTTCGCTCTGTATCAAAAAGCATAGCCATTTGCTTCTGCGTAAGCCATACCGTTTCGCCTTCGAGCCGAACATCCAGCGTAATCGCCCCATCAGGTGTCTGATAAAGGGTTATCTCATCCTTTCGCTGGGTCATGGCGCCTTCTCAAGCAAGGTTTTGATATTTCCCATAATTTCCATGATACGTTGCTCTTTATGCAGAATGCTTTCAACAAGTTCACCCGGCGGCAGGTGGGTGATGTCTTCTTTGCCGTGGGGATTTTTCCGGTCAAGGTTGAAGCCGCCGGCAATTAGTTCGGCGGCAGGAATCTTCCATGCCCGGTCGTTTTCTTCACGGCCATTCCACCATTGTATACAGGATTCAAATTCCTCGAACTGAAGGGGTTGGGTCTTGGTATAGTTCTTCCGGCCATTGGGCAAAGGATGTTCGTAGTACCAGACTTCTTTGGTCGGCCCCGATCTGTCGAAGAAAAGGATATTTGTGGGAATGCCCGTATAAGGTGCAAAGACGCCGTTGGGCAGCCGAACGATTGTATGAAGATTAAAGTCTTTGAGCAGCTCCTCTTTTATACGGCCGCATATACCATCGCCGAAGAGTGCCCCGTTGGGCACGACTACTGCGGCCCTGCCCGGTTTCGGCTGACGGCGCAGCTTTCTCATGATGAGTTGCAGGAAGAGTAAAGCCGTCTCCGCTGTCTGTCTGTCGCTGGGAAAGTTTGTCAGTATCCCCCGTTCTTCTTCGCCTCCAAATGGCGGATTGGTAAGAATTATGTCAACACGGTCTTTGTTCCCGATTTCTTTCAAGGGAAAACGGAGGCTGTTTGCGGGGTCAATCTGTGGAAATTCAAGGCCATGGAGCAGGAGATTCATCTGACAGAGCAAATAGGGAAGTGACTTTGCCTCTCCTCCAAATATGCTCTCTTTCTGCAGAAGTTCTCTGTCCTGAACGGTCTTGCATTGTTTTGAGAGGTGTTCAAAGGATTCCACGAGAAAACCGCCCGTCCCGCAGGCAGGATCAAGGATTGTCTCGCCAAGCAGGGGATTGGTCACCGCTACCATGAACTTCACGACAGAACGCGGGGTGTAAAACTCCCCTGAATCTCCGGCAGTATCCCGCATCTCTTTGAGCATGGATTCATAGAGATGACTCAAGGTGTGGATTTCATCGCTGGAGGTAAAATGGATGCCGTTGACTTTATTGATTACATCACGGAGCAGGTACCCATTGATCATCCTGTTGACGGTTCCCCGAAAGACAGTGGCGACAACATCCCGGCGGTCGCCGCCGTCAGCCCCCTGGAGACCCTTGAGGTACGCAAAAAGACCCGGGCCCTTGACTCCGTCCGGTCGTATGGCTTCATCATTATTTATGAAGGCTATAAGCTCATCTCCTGTGATGCCGTCTTCCTTCGCTGCCCAGTCCCGCCAACGGTAGGGCAGCTCTATAGCGGACCGGTAACGTTCCCCCGCCAACAACGCCTCCTGCTCTATTATCTGTTCCGCATCATCCAGGAATTTCAGGAACATGACCCAGGTAAGCATGGGCAGGCGGTCAAGGTCGCCATTAAGCCCCTTGTCCTTACGCATAATATCGCGGGCAGATTTTATGAGACTGCCCAATGATTGACTTGTTGTCCCGCTCTGATTGTTGTTTCCCTTTCGTGCTTTTACCATTTATATTCTCTCCCTCATGCTGCGTAAAGAAGCTCCTGCAACTGATTAACCGCGTCCCTCAACCGCTTCGTGCCGCCGAAGAAAGAGGCTATCTCCATGACATTCCCATGATCGGAAAGAGGCGGCACCTTAAGAACATGAGGTACTGCAAATTGCGCGGTGCCGTGGTCTGTGTATTTATCAAGAAGTTCGTTCAGTATTATTCGTGCTTCCGTTCCGTATTTCTCGAAAAAGGGCTGCTCTTCTTTCCGGATGCGATCGGCTCGCTCACGGCGCGTACGCAGAGGAGCACTAAAGGCAACGTGACACAAAAGGTCAAGCGGATCGGCTTCCGGCTGCTTTGTGGCAAGGGCCAGTTTTTCGAAATCTATGCCGCGCTCTGCTAAACCGGATATAACTTTAGCCCGTTCGCCAGGCTTTGCCCACAATTTACGGAGCGTAGCGGCGGTTGGGTACATATCTCTCAGTTTTTCAGCGGTATATTCCCCATATTTAACGATTCTGAGCTGCTTTCCGTCGGCATCAAGCTCATATACCAGATCAGCGGCAATCTCCACATAGCCTTGATCCACATAGTATTTCCTAAGCCCAGGGATTTTGTCGGTTTCGCGAATGAGTCCCTCATAAGGCTGTTCTTCTTCGACAGACTCTTCTTCCTCCCCGCAAACCACAACCTTCTCACGAAGTGTACGTCCCTCATCGTCTATCTCCTCTTCGATAATACGCGCCGGCTCGCCGTCAAAATCAGGATCAGCAAAATGTTTCGTCGCAGAGCCTGTGTAATCGAGGATGTTGAAGAAGTATTTATTGTAGTCATCCCGAACCCTGGTTCCGCGCCCGATGATCTGTTTGAATTCAACCATGGACCCTATCACTCTCACGAGGACGATATTCTTGCACGTAGGGGCGTCAATGCCTGTGCTCAATAGCTGTGACGTAGTAAGGATAACCGGTGAATCCGTCTCCAATTCCTGAAAACGGCTGCAATGACCCCGGCCCACCGCCTTTTCATCGGCTGTAACACGGCATACATAATCGGGGTATTGTCGTACAAGATCAGCGTTGAGATTATTGAGAGCATGCCGCATCTCTTCTGCGTGTTCCTGATCCACGCAGAATACGATTGTTTTGGCCAAACGGCCATTCTTCTTCATGAAATCCGATAGGTGTCTGGCTATCGCGTCTGTTCGTGCCTTAAGGGCAACGGCACGCTCGAAGTCTCCTGTCTGGTAGAGGCCATCAGGGATTTCCCGCCCATAGCGGTCAATCTCGCCGGCTGATGGCCGCCATCCCGCTGCATCATAGGTTGTTACAACTCGATTTACCCTGTATGGAGCGAGGAAGCCGTCATCTATGCCTTGTCTGAGACTGTAGGTATAGAGCGGATTACCAAAGTAACGGTAGGTATCGCGGTTTTCCTCCCTCAAAGGGGTTGCTGTCATACCAAGCTGATAAGCAGGTTCAAAATACTCGAGAATCTCTCTCCATGCGCTCTCATCGCGAGCACTTCCTCTATGGCATTCGTCAACTATTATCAAATCGAAGAAATCAGGTGCATACTCGCGATATAGACCAAGTCGGCGCTCATCTTCAGCTATGGCCTGATACGTAGCAAAGTATATATCACGACTTTTTACTGCCTGTCCGTTCTCGATTTTGTGCCGGGCGTCGCCAAAGGGCGCAAATATTTTATCCTTCGGGTCATCAACAAGGATAAGTCTATCTGCGAGATAGAGTATCTTTGGGTGTCGATACTCGCCGGCACTGTTCCAGCGGGCATTCCATAGCTTCCAGCATATCTGAAAGGCAACATCTGTTTTGCCGGTACCAGTGGCCATCGTGAGGAGCATCCGGGGTTTGCCTTGGAGAATCGCCTGGACTGAGCGGTTAACTGCTATCTCCTGATAATAGCGAAGGATCTTGCCCCTTGTATAGTGGGAAGGAGTAAAAAGGCGCTTTGGCACATCATCGGCAATCCCCTCTGCTGTTTGCAAGCGTGCCCACAATTCCTTCGGGGCAGGAAAATAGTCAAGCTCCAATTCCTTGCCGGAAAGATAGTCAAATTCTATTACGCCATGGCCATTTGTCGAGTACGCGAATTTCAAACCGAGGGTTTCAGCATAGTCCTTAGCCTGTTGCAAGCCCGCCCCAGGGATCTTAAATTCTGCCTTTGCCTCAATGACGGCAATCGGAAAGTCACGGGTATATCGTAAAAGATAGTCAGCCCGCTTTTGGGCACGACGGTGGATTTTGTCCCCTGTTATTATAATTCTGCCATCGGTAAACGTTTTTTGTTCGGTGAATGAATGAGGGTCATTGTCCCATCCAGCGGCGATAAGTTTCGGCAAAACATATTTGCGGCATGTGTCAGCTTCGTTTGCCATTATTTATCCAAACATTTAATCTGTCTGCTGGGAGACAGTGGAGACATTGGCGAAGACATCGCGTTACTGTGAGTATGAACGTGGCTTTATTTCCTGATTGTATAATTTCTAAATCCATCCATTCCCCCTTTGAGTGCAGCTCATAGCGTGAAAAGCAATCGCGAAAGTCGTAAGTCTTAATCCTGCCGAAGGCGGGACAACGCGCATTGTGAAAGTTAAGGCGCATTGCGTAACTTCCTCAATGCGTACTATTTTCTTATACGCAGTCTTCCACCCTGGAATACACAGAACTTGTTTTCAATCTTATCCGAAAAACCTTCCAGTATCCTCTTTACGGTCTCTGCCTTATCTTTCCCTGTTGAATCCTCGAGTCTGAGGATAAGAACGCCTGCATGCAGCATTTCCGAGTTATAGACAAGTTCACCAAAGTCTTTATCCATTGTAATAATCATCCGCCCTTCAGACACGGCAAACCCGAGAATATCTATATCCTTTGCTCTTATGTCGATCTGTCTCATCGACTTTACATCATAACCGCTGTCTTTAAGGAATTCTTCGACTTTTTTGCCGACTCCGGCGTCTATCAGAAATTTCATCACTTTCCTGAGCTAATTGCTGCCTACGGCAAAGACTCTTTCTTCGCCGACAAGTTCCGATGCGTAGAGGAGAGCAACTCTTATGTCTTCTTCTTCAAGCTCCGGGTAGTCCTCAAGCAGATCTTTTGTTGTAAGTCCTCCTGCAAGGGCCTTTAATATCTGTTCCACGGTGATCCTCATGCCCCTGATCGTAGGCTTCCCTACCATGACTTCAGGGTTAACGGTAATTCTGTCAAAAAGATCATGTTCTTTCATTTATCAGCCTCCTCCCGAAAAAACTCTTCAATATTACTGAATCTTTTATTCTACATCAAAATACACATTTTTTTCTATAACTATCAGCGGTTAGCTTTCCATCCATTCCCCCTTTAAACATGGCTCATAGCTCATAGCAACCAGCAAACCCTGAAGATCGAACGTTGAACAGCATTTAGCTCCACGCGCGGCCCCGCGCCCCGCGCGCCCCGCGCGCGCTATTCATCCTCCCGCCTCAATCACTTCCCAGTGCCCGCCGCGCCCACCACAAGTGCAGTTTGGAGGGATGCCCGTGACGAATGGATTTTTCCCGCGATAAGTTTTTTCTTATTGGTCATGACAACTCCAGGGCGTTTACGAATCTCACAGTTCTAAACCCACTGATTCACTTATATCGAATCGATTACCTTCAAGTCACTGAAATAGGTTTTATACACCCCAAGATCCCGTGACAGAATACAATCGGCATGGACAAGGGCATGGGCGCCGATCAGAAAATCGGCCAGAACATGGAGACGCTTCGTCAGGACCGCCTTACACTGGGGACAGGTTGCCTCAAGGGTATGACCGCATTTGCTGCACAAAAACCGGTTCTTCGCACTTTTTCTTGCGTATTCCAACCATCTTGAACCGGCCATATAGAGGGATTTCTCATTGGAATAAACAAGGTTCATCCTGGTGTCGGCGAGAAACGACGCAAGTTCCTCTTCGGAGGGAAATCGGGCCGCCAATTCGGCGAAAACCACCTCGCAGAGGACGAGTTTTCCCTTGGATAAATGTCGGTCCAGAAGCCCCTTGGAGGACTCTCCGAAAGGCTCCCCCGGAATCAGGACATCGAGGATGATGTTCGTGTCAACGGCTGTTATCATGCCCGCGGGCCTCCCGCACCAGGTCGTCGCTTCGCTGCCCTTCCAAGTGCTTCAGCTTGCCCACCCATTTGTCAAACGGGGATCTGGTAACCACTTTGCTGACAACCAGCAGGCCATCTTTTTCTTCAAAGCCCACATTTTCCCCCGGATGTACCCCCAACCTTTCCCGGACCACTCTGGGAATGGTTACCTGCCCTTTGGATGTTACTTTGGCAACAATCATAATGCACCTCTCAGTAAGGAATGATTTCCTTACTTTTAGTGTAAGGAATGCACTCCGCTTTGTCAAGAACAATGAAGGAATATCCCCTATATATAGTCTATGATTCCATCAGGCGAAGGACTGCTAAGGTTTGGGCGTGGCAGGTTTTTCACTGCCCATGGCAAGAGTCTGAATATCGGCATAATCTCCGATAGCATGGGAATTGGTGTTATCTGCATCTGTCAGGATAGCAATCCCTGAGGCCACAGGATTTTTTTCTTCGTCTCCAAAAAGCTGCAGATAGTCATTAAAAACGTTGCGTTTTTCTGCGACCCATGTTCCCGTCAGTGCACGTCCGCTTCGAATCACAAGCAGCTTGGCCGAGCTGGAAAAGGGGGAGTTGAATGATGCTCCTATTGGTATTGTATCGCTCCATATGTATTTGATCGACTTAATGAAGGGCCAACGGCTAAAAACGACGTATACGCCAAGAACGCTATCATCTCCGTCTTTTTCCCGTTCGTTCGTGCCGCTCGGGAAAAGGACGGCACGCCACTGCCATTGAAGCATCGGAAATTCTCTTAATGCCCATTTTTTCTCATAACCGATTTGTACGCTTGTGCCCTTTGCGTCTGCATGCAAGAACTTTTTATCTGCCTGAGCCCGCACTGCGTATACCTCCGCAGCCTTGCTCACGCTTTTGGATGTCCAGCCTGAAGGAAATTTTCCGACTTCATCGGCCTCAAAGGTTGTGCGGATTGGCGACTGGGCAAACAGAGCCGTAGCCGATAATGTAGGCAGGGCAATGAGTAATGCACATATGAAAAATCTGGTCTGAAATATCAAAGCTTGCTTCTTGGAGTATACTTTGTATGCAAAAGGTGGTGGGATTTTTCCCCTAACGGCTCAATTAAAAATTCGTCATAAATCTTCTTTATTGATGGATTCTCATGTGATTTGCGGTATTTTAACGACTTGTCCTCGTTATATAATGCCTGTGCCCTCAGTGTTCTGATTTCGTAATTCACCGGTATCGGCTGTCCGCCTCCGCCAATGCAGCCGCCGGGGCAGGCCATGATCTCGATGAAATGGTAATCTGCATCTCCATGTATGATCCTCTCCATGAGCTTTCTTGCGTTTCCAAGACCATGGGCTACGGCAACCTTGACATCCCCTATGCCTTCGATAGGAATTGCTGCCTCCTTTATACCTTCAAGGCCGCGTACAGCCACAAAATCTAAATTCTCAAGGGTTTTGCCTGTGATGAGTTCATAGGCTGTCCGCAGCGCTGCCTCCATCACCCCGCCGGTTGCTCCGAAAATCGTTGCAGCGCCGGTGTATTCACCCATGGGGTTATCATATGTGCCGTCTTCGAGGTTACGGAAATCTATACCGGCTTCTCTGATCATTTTTGCGAATTCTCTCGTTGTGAGAACATAGTCAACATCCTTGTATCCGCTGTCATTCATCTCCGGCCTGCTGCATTCAAACTTCTTTGCAGTACAAGGCATGACGGATACGACAACAATATCTTTCGGGTTAACACCTTCTTTTTCGGCGAAATATGTCTTTGACAATGTGCCAAGCATCTGGTGTGGTGATTTGCACGTGGAAAGATGCGGGAGAAGTTCAGGGTAGAAGTGTTCAATGAATTTAATCCAGCCCGGACTGCAGCTCGTAATAAGGGGCAATTTGCCGCCTTCTTTTACCCTTTTCAGCAACTCACTCCCTTCTTCAACAATCGTAAGATCGGCAGCAAAGTTTGTATCAAAGACCCTGTCAAAGCCGAGTTTTCTTGCTGCTGAAAGCATTTTGCCTGTGACAAGAGTTCCCGGTGGATATCCGAATTCTTCACCAAGCGCAGCCCTTACCGCGGGGGCATCCTGGATAATCACGAATTTGGAATGGTCTGCAATGGCATTCCAGACCCCTTCAGTATCATCTTTTTCTGTGATTGCGCCAACAGGGCATACGAGTGCGCACTGCCCGCAATTTGTGCAGGCAACGTTGCCCAGACCATTGCCGAAAGCGGTCTCAACCCTTGTTTCAAAGCCTCTTCCCTGTAAGGAAAGCGCATTTACGGACTGCACATTTTCGCACACGGTAACGCAGCGGCGGCACAGGATGCATTTACCGTTATCCCTTCTGATGGATGGTGATGAGTCGTCTACACCGCCTTTGCTTTTATCACCAACAAACCGTATTTCATTTACGCCTATTTCATGGGCAATCTTTTGCAGCTCGCAGTTAAGGTTGCGTGCACAGGTAAGACAATCCATCGGGTGGTTGGATAGAAGCATCTCAACCGAGAATTTACGGGCCTTCCTTACCTTTTCTGTATTGGTGTGCACCTTTAGGCCCTCTGTGGCAGGAAATACACATGCAGCCTGCAGGTTTCCTGTGCCTTCAACCTCCACCAGGCAGACCCTGCATGCCCCTATTGCCTGAACTTCAGGTAAAAAGCAGAGTGTTGGGATGTGAATATTTGCCTTGCGCGCAGCCTGCAGTATTGTGCTGCCATTTTCAGCTTCTATATTTTGACCATTGATGGTTAATGTAATCATAAAACCGTCTATGTTCCTTATTGTTATTCCTCTTCCCGTATATAACAGTGGAGGCATCTCTTTGCCTCTTCAACGGCCATTTTTACGGGATAGCCAAGGACAACCTCTTTAAAACTCTTGTATCTTTCCGAAAGCGGAAGCGCAGGTATTTCTTCCCGTTTTCTTTCTTTCTGGTATACTTCTTCGTTATAGGATGCCCGCATAGCGACAAGATCATCCCGGGATGATGGAGCGAATATACCGTCACCGCCGAGGTACTTATCAATCGATCTTGCTGATTCTTTTCCGTCTGCGATTGCCTGGACGACCGATGCAGGTCCCCGTACGTTATCTCCGGCTGCAAAAATACCCGTCTTTGTGGTTGCAAGGCTGGCGAGATCCACTTCGATTGTGCCGTTTTTTGCTGTTTTAATGCCGTCGCCGTTCACATAGGATGTATCCGGTACCTGGCCTATAGCGGCAATGACGGTTTCTACATCAAGGGTAAATTCTGATCCTTCAATCTGGCTTGGCTTCCGCCGGCCACCGGCATCAAACTCACCCAGGGACATACGAAGGCATTCAATCTTTTTTGCCTTGCCGTTTTTTGCAATAATCCTTTTCGGTGCAACGAGTGTATAGATTTTCACTCCTTCATGTTCTGCTTCAATAATTTCTTCCTCGTAGGCCGGCATGTCTTCTTTTTCTCTCCGGTAAAGGACAAAAACCTCTTTGGCGCCTATCCTCAAGGCAGACCGCGCGGCGTCTATTGCAACATTTCCACCGCCGATAACTGCTACATTGCCCTCGACTTTGACGGCTTTTCCCAGGTTGAGATTGCGGAGGAAGGTGACCCCATCGAGCACGCCTTCAGCCCGTTCTCCATCGATACCGAGATTCTGGCCTTTATGTGCGCCGGTAGCAAGCAGTACAGCAGAATAACCGCCAGTTGAAATATCTTTAAATGTAAAGTCTCTTCCTATTGCTGTATTGTATCTTATTTCTACACCAAGATCGGTGATAGCCTTAATTTCATGATTTAATATTTCTCTGGGGAGCCTGTAGTCAGGTATTCCCACTGCAAGCATACCGCCAGCCACGGGCAGTGCCTCAAAAACAGTTACCTTATAACCCTTACAAGCGAGATAATAAGCTGCGGTAAGACCGGCAGGACCGGCGCCTATAATGGCAATCTTTTCCTGTTTTGCAGGCGCTATTTCAGGATGGTACGGCTCAAATGAGTTCATATCATAATCAGCGGCAAACCTCTTTAAAGAACAGATTGCAACCGGTTCGTCTATCTGGCTTCTCCGGCACTTGCTTTCGCATGGATGGATACAGACACGACCACAGACCGCAGGAAAGGGGTTATCTTCCTTGATCACTGCAATTGCCTCTTTGAATTTACCTTCACTGATAAGGGTTACATAACCCCAGGCGTTCTGGTCGGTGGGGCAGGCGTTCTGACATGGTGCATCAAAGAGTGCGCTGCATACGCCGGCGCGGCAATGTTTATCTTTTATGTGTTCTTCATATTCATTTTTGAAGAAGCGGAGTGTTGAAAGTACCGGATTGGGCGCTGTTTGCCCCAGGCCGCACAAAGCTGCCTGTTTTATACGTGTGGAAAGTTCCACGAGTTTATCGATATCGCTCTCATCCCCTTTACCCTGTGTGATACGGGTAAGTATCTCCAGCATCCTTTTCGTGCCGATCCGGCAGGGGGGGCATTTACCGCATGATTCATCCTGGGTAAAATCAAGGAAAAAACGTGCGAAGTCTACCATACAGGTGTCTTCATCGGCAACAATGAGGCCGCCGGAGCCGACTATTGCACCTAACTCTATTATCGATTCATAATCAATAGGGACATTGAGATGCTGCACAGGGATGCATCCGCCTGAAGGCCCTCCAAGCTGGGTAGCCTTATACTTCTTGCCGTTTTTAATGCCGCCGCCGATATTGAAAATGAGGTCGCCCAATCTGGTTCCCATGGGGACTTCGACAAGACCGGTGTTGTTGACGGCGCCGGCAAGTGCAAATACCTTGGTTCCTTTGCTCTTTTCAGTTCCGAATTGTGCATACCAGTCCGCGCCTTTTGTAATAATGGCAGCGATATTTGCATATGTTTCCACATTGTTGAGAAGTGTGGGAGAATCGAAAAGACCTTTAACGACAGGGTAGGGGGGACGTGGCCTCGGTTCGCCTCTTTTCCCTTCTATGGAGATCATGAGGGCTGTTTCTTCACCGCAGACAAAGGCCCCTGCACCAATCCTTATATCGAGGTCAAAATCAAAGCCTTTTTCAAAAATATTTTTGCCGAGGAACTTATATTCCCTTGCCTGTCCGATAGCCCAGGTTAAACGCTCTATGGCCAGAGGGTACTCCGCCCTCACATATATATAACCCTGATTAGCCCCTATTGCATAACCGGCTATCGCCATGGCTTCAATAACACTGTGGGGGTCTCCTTCCAGTACGCTCCTGTCCATAAACGCACCGGGGTCGCCTTCATCTGCGTTACAGACTACATATTTTACGTCGCCTTCAGCCTGTCTTGCAAATTTCCATTTCAGCCCCGTGGGGAAACCGCCGCCGCCTCTTCCTCTGAGGCCCGATTTCAATACCTCATCGATAACTTCGTCACGGGTCATTTCTGTAAGTGCCTTACCAAGTGCCATATATCCGTCTCTGGCTATATATTCCTCGATATTAAGGGGGTTTATGATACCGCAGTTCCTGAGAACAATCTTTTCCTGGTACTTGAAAAAATCTATACTTTTCATGGATGGAATAGCCTTTGCTGTAATGGGTTCTTTGTAAAGCAACCGTTCAACAAGTCTTCCCTTCAAAAGGTGCTCTGATACGATGTCTTCAGCATCTTCAGGTTTCAGCTTCTGATAAAAAACGCCTTCAGGGTAGATAAGGGCCAGGGGACCTAAATCACAGGATCCTACACAGCCTGTTTCAATAACTTTCACTTCATCCTGTAGGCCATGTTCGCGAATCTTTATAACCAGGGCGTCGCGTATTTCACGGCAGCCCGAAGAGACACACGCAGCACCTGCGCACACTAATAGGTGTGCACGAAACAACTCTGTAGCCATGTTTCCTCCTTACTCGTATTTACCGAGAATATCCATCAGTTTGGTAGACTTCACTCTTCCGTAAACGTCATTATCAACAAGCACTGCAGGGGCTAAGCCACATGCCCCGATACAGCGCACAATATCTACAGAATACCGTCTATCTTCAGTTGTACTGCCTACCTTTGCATTGAGTTCTTTCTCTACTTTTTGAAGTGTTTGCTGTCCACCGCGAACATAACATGCTGTTCCAAGGCATACTTTCACAGTGTGGCGTCCCTTGGGGATCGTAGAGAAAAAACTGTAAAAGGATATAACGCCACAAACGGTACTTATTGGAACATTCAGTCTTTCCGAGATAAGTTCCTGGGCCTTCTTCGGCAGGTAGCCGAAGAGGTTCTGTGCTTTATGAAGCGCCATAATCAATTCTGTTGGTTTTCCTTTGTGCTGGGCAATTATTTCCTCGAGTTTCGGGTATAGCTCCTCTTCATCGACCTGGGCACAGTTACAGTGATTTTCTGCTGACATTCTTCCTCCTTAGTGGTTCTTTTCGTAAATATTTATGTATCAAGTATCACCTTACCATCAACTTTGCTCCGTTTGTAATAATGGGTATGGAGCAGATGGTGTGCCTTTTTTGAGTTGGGCTGTTCAAGATATTTCTCGTAGATTGCCTTAATTGATGGATTTTCATGCGAGCGGCGGTAAGGCAGTGATTTATCCTCTTCGTGGAGCGTCTCTCCGCGGCGGGCCCTTCTTGCCATATTGCTGCCCCAGGGCTGTCCGCCTCCACCAACGCAACCACCCGGACAGGCCATGATTTCTATGATATGGTATTCACTTTTCCCTTCATTTTTTAATTGTGTGGAAACTTTGTCGAGTATCTTTCTTGCGTTTCCCAGACCATGGGCAACGGCAACCTTTAACTTCAGACCATCCACATCAATTTCTGCTTCTTTAACGCCTTCCATTCCCCTTACAGGAAGAATATCTACATCTTCAAGCTCTTTGCCGGTAATGAGAAAATAGGCGGAACGCAAGGCGGCTTCCATTACCCCGCCGGTTACACCAAAGATTGTTGCTGCTCCCGAATATTCTCCCATGGGGTTATCGGCCGGTTCGTCAGGCATTTCTTTCAGGTCAATGCCTGCCTCTTTCATCATACGCGCAATCTCTCTGGTGGTAAGAACATAATCGACATCCTGATATCGGCTGCTGTTCATCTCCGGCCTGCTGCATTCAAATTTTTTTGCAGTACAGGGCATTACGGAAACAGAGACAATTTTCTCAGGCGGGATTCCTTTAATTTCGGAGTAATATGTCTTCGAGAGGGCGCCGAACATCTGCTGGGGCGACTTTGCTGTAGAGACATATTCGGATAAATGCGGATAAAAGGTTTCCATAAACTTTACCCAACCGGGACTGCAGGATGTAATAACCGGTAATTTGCCGTTATTTTTTACACGGCCTATGATTTCTGTCCCTTCTTCAAGGATTGTAAGGTCAGCGGTAAAATTTGTATCAAAAACCGCGTCAAATTTCATCCGTCTCAGGGCTGCATGCATTTTTCCGGACACAAGAGAACCCGGTTCCATGCCGAATTCTTCTCCCAGCATTGCCCTTATCGCAGGGGCTTCCTGTACCACCACGTGTTTGCCGGGATCATTAATAACCTCCCAGACTTTGTCCACATGACTTTTTTCGTATAATGCACCTACGGGACAGTAAACAGTACACTGACCGCAGTTTACACAAACGCTGTTGCCGAGACCGGCATCAAATGCATCGGTGATGACCGTATTGAAACCTCTCATGCTTAACGTAAGGGCGTTCACAGTCTGTATCTCTGTACAAACCTGAACACATCTTCCGCAGAGGATGCATTTATTGGGATTTCTCACAATAGCGACGCTTGTATCATCAATTTTTTTCTTTTCAATATTCTGTGGATATTTGAGGGCTGTTAAACCGAGTGTGGTAGCCAACCTCTGAAGTTCGCAGGCATTATTTTTAATACAGGTGGGACAATCCATTTCATGATTTGAAAGTATCAGTTCCAATAATGTTTTTCTGACAGCACGAACACGGGCTGAATTGGTATGGATCTTCCATCCGTTTACCATTTCAGTCATACAGGCCCTTTTCATAGCCGGAAAACCTTCAACTTCAACTACGCAGATTCCGCATGAACCCTGTGGTTTCAAATCAGCGTGGTGACAGAGGGTGGGTATTGTGAAACCTGCTTTTTTTGCAGCGTCGATGATCGTTGTTCCCTCATGGACTTCAACTTCTATATGATTTATTTGTGCTTTAATGGCATTCAATGATAGCCGCCTGCTGATTTAATAATTTGTCATGTATCTAACATGTATCTAAGAAGTGACACGTGACATGAATTCATCCTTGAAATATTTTAAGGCACTCGAAACAGGGAGGGTTACTGATTGCCCCAAAGGACAGAAAGAGGAATCTTTCATGACTTTTGTAATTTCAAGGAGCTGATCAATATTTTCTTTCTTTGCTTTTGATGCAGCAATATCATCAATAAGCTCTACCAGCCTTGCTGTTCCAAGCCTGCAGGGGACACAATGGCCGCAGGATTCGTGCTTGAAGAAGTGCAATACGCTTTTCAGCATATCTACCATGTCGGTGTCTTCATCCATGACGAGAATTGCACCGGAACCCAGGGCTGCACTGTATTCTTTCAGATTTACGTAATCCATTTTCACATCAAGCATGTCGGGTCCGATAAAGGCGCCTGCTGCCCCTCCAATGAGTGCACCTTTAAATGTTTTTCCGTTTTTAATGCCGCCGCCGTACTCAAAAATGATATCTTTCAAGGTGGTGCCCATCTCTGTTTCTACAAGTCCTGGCGTTGCAACATGACCAAGGATGGTAAAAACCTTTGTTCCGCTGCATTTTTCTGTGCCATAGCCCTTGTACCATTCCGCACCGTTCCTGATGATTTCGGATATGTTCGCCAGTGTTTCTACGTTATTAACGAGTGTTGGTTTACCCCAGAGCCCTGCATTTATCGGGAATGGGGGTTTGTTTCGTGGATGGCCTCTTTTGCCCTCAAGGGACTCGATAAGTGCTGTTTCTTCGCCGCATACGTAGGCCCCTGCACCCTTCATTACAACAATGTCAAAGCTGAAATTGCTTTCAAGGATATTTTTTCCCAGGAGTCCGTACGCCCTTGCGTCAAGAATGGCTTTTTCAATCCGCTCAATGGAAAGGCTGTATTCACCCCTGATATATACGAAACCCCTTGTACCGCGGATTGCATAACCTGCAATGAGCATGCCTTCGATGAGTTTGTGGGGGTCCCCTTCAAGGATTAATCTATCTTTAAATGTTCCCGGTTCGCCTTCATCAGCGTTACAGATAACAAACTTTTCATCCCCCGGGGTTTTAATGGCAAAATCCCATTTCAGGCCCGTGGGGAAACCAGCGCCACCCCTTCCCAATAAACCGGAAGATTTGATTTCATTTACAACATCTTCGGAAGTCATTGTTTGAAGCGCCTTTGCAATTCCCTCGTATCCGCCGGCAGCGATATATTCATCGATATTTTCCGGATTGATAAACCCGCAGTTCTTCAGCACGATACGGGGTTGTTCTTTCAGAAGACCCGTCTTCTCTTTTGTGATTATTGTCCTTTTCGGGGTTTCAGTGAGGATAAGCCTCGTTAGTGGTCTTCCTTTGAGCAGGTGTTCTTCTACCAGTTCAGGCACATCATTCGGGGTAACATCTGCATAATAAATGCCTTCAGGGTAAACGACCAGGATAACACCCCTGCCTGTAATGCCTATGCTTCCGGTTTCCAGTACCGAGACCTCTTTATCTAAGCCCTGCTTTGCAATTTCTTTAACAAGGGCATCTTCAACGGCGCGTGCACCCGACATAAGGGTGCCGGCGTCGATACTTATCAAAACGTGGTTTCGTACAATGTTCATGATGTTTGTCTCCTCTCCTCAAGGACGGTATCAACCCTTTCCGGTGTAAGATTGCCGATCATCTCCTCATTCATCATCAATGCGGGCGCCACACCGCATATGCCGAGACAGCTCGTAATCTCCAGGGTAAACACGCCATCTGTAGTTGTTTCCCCCAGATCTACCTTGAGTTTCTTTTTGAGATAATCGAGCAATGATTCCGAACCCATTAAATGACAGGGAGGGGAATCGCAAAGCCTTATAATATAACGTCCCCGGGGTTTCAGACTGAACATGGAATAGAATGTCACAACACCGTAAACATAGCTGTACGGGATATTGAGGTAATCAGCGCACTTTTCAATATCCTCACTTGCCAGATAATGCTGCGGATTATTATCCTGAAGTTCATGTAATATATAAAGGATGTTATCCAGTCGTGGATCAAATTTTTTCAGTATCGCATCTCTATACAAAACAGATCACCCCCTCTTTCATTAAACTTCAATCATATATTTAGAAACGGGATTGTGGTTTACGATGTGCTCAGCAATGATCCTTTTTGCCTTTTCCGCGTCTATATTCCCATAAACCACCACTTCCTTCCCTTCCTCATGAACTTCAATCATGGGTTCGTGGGAAGCGAGTCCCTTTTCACCTGTCTGGGTTACCATAACATCGGTGAGGTTACGTGTGGAGATCTCATCGAGGAAGGTCTTAAGCACCTCCCTGGCGCCTGCTGCAATACCACTTGTGCCCATGCCAACCACAATCTTGACACGTGACTGTTTCTGCCTTAATTCAATCTCCTTTGAAGCCTTTTCTCTTATTTTCTTCAAATCTTCTAATTTCATATACGTGCCTCCTTCTTTAAGAACGTTAAAATTTAAATGAATTCTAAGTTTTCGTCAAGATAATTGGTTAAAAATTTTATAACCTCAGGGTCGTGAATGGGCAACCCATCAAGTATTTTGTTAATTTCTTCTGTATCAAAAAGGAAATCCCTTTCATCGGTTTTTATCTCAAAAGAAAAATTTACTTCAGGATTGCTTACAGATAAAATAAGGATCGTATCCTTCAGTTTGCCGAGAGGCGGCAGATCCGGGTGGTCCAAAAGGAAGGATACCTCGATTTCAGTGCCGACCCCTGCATTGCTGCTTAGGGTAAAACTCCCTCCGCAGGTTTCTGCCGTTCCTTTCAGGAGAGGAATACCCAGACCCACTTTTCTTCCGGTTTTCGTAGAGTAAAATGGATCAACAACCTTTGCAGCAGTTTCTTTATCCATCCCTTTTCCATTATCAGATATTTTTAAAGATAATATATTCCTGGTCTTACTCAGCTCAATAGAAACAAGGATATTTTTTGCGCCTGCTGAGAGAGAATTGGCCACTATGTCGGTAATGTGGGCACAAATATCATCCATCATTAGAAGGAACCGTTTTTTCCATTGCTTTCAACGCCTTTGCTATTTCTTCAACATTTGGCTCGTTCAGAGGAAGTGCTGTAATCCTTTTTCCGATATCATCTATATAATGGGCATCCGAAAATGTTACAAAGGGGATGCCCTTATTCATAATAAATGGCAATAGATGTGGAATATTTTCTCTCTTCCTTACCTCGAGGGCATCCAGCGGGAGGCCTTCAGGTACATACCCCAGTTGACTGATAATACTGAAGTTAGGGCTGTCTATATGTGAAGAGATGACCAGCGCCCCCATCTGTTTTGCAAGAAAGACGGCATCATTTAAAGATATCTGCGCTGAATTTAGGAGGAGTTTTTTTTCAAATCGAACAATATTGTCATCACAATCGACTACCACCTGATCACCGAAATAAGAAGGATCATTTTCAACCTCGGGGAGGAGATCATAAATTCTTCTATGAAAACTTGATGCTGTCTCATAATTGTCAAAAATTATAAGGAGGTGTATTTCTTCCCGGGTTTGCAGTTCCATCCCGAACAACACAGCAGTGCCGGTTTCTTTAGCCAATTCATGGGCATAGAAACCATTTTCAACCATATTGTGATCAGTGATGGCGATAATATCCAGTCCGGCCTTCTGTGCATTGATAACGATATTTTTTGGAGACATTTCGAGACTTGCGCATGGTGAAAGGGTGGAGTGGATGTGGAGGTCGCATTTAAAAATTTTCAATCAGCTCAATCTCTCGTTAATGAATTATAGACAAGCCCTGCAATTTCGAAGGAAGAGCGGGAATCTCTCAGGATGGCAATCCTTTCGGTTTTTGCCTTTTCGATAATCTCATTTTCAACGTGCAGGTTACGTGGTATGATAATCCCAACGATGTCCTTGAGCTTTGCCACACCGAGAATATTGATATGTCTCTGAACGGTAATCCAGACAGAGTCCTCTTCGGCATTGGCTATTACATCAGAAAGGAGGTCTGATACATAGCCGCCTTTTATGGCTTTTTCGAGGTTTATGTCCCCCGTCAGGATTTCAAAATTTAATAAATGCGCCAATTGTCCCAGGTTCATTGTATCCTCCAAATCGGGTATTTATGAAGCCTTCCGCTATTTTTCCTTCTTCGGCGAGGTATCAGACATGGACGGAGGGATTATACGGGCAAGATCGAGTATTTCCTCCGCCAGCATCTTTACTTTTTCTCTCAATTTAATGACACAATCCGTCTCAAAGGCCAGCTCTCTCACTATATCTTCCGCAAGTGCACGGCAACTGGGTGAACCGCAGGCGCCGCAATCAAGTCCCGGAAGATTGTTTGTGATCTGATCAATCCGTTCCATTTTTTCAAGGGCCTTGGAAACATCATTATCCAGCGTCATAATGGGACGCGGTTGAATGAGCTCGGTGGATTTGAAAGTACCCTTTTCGTAGATGTCTGACAGTTCCTTGTCCGTATAAAAAGATGTCTGGTTGGTCTGTTTTTCGATAAGGTGACGCAGCCTTACCCTCCCCACGAATAGATTCTGGATATTCAGGGGCCCGCCGACACAACCGCCGGTACATGCCTGAAGCTCCATAAAATCAACGTCTTTGAGTTCACCGCGTTCAACCTCTTCGAGGAGGCTTATTACATTATGGATACCGCTTACTGCGAGTGAGGTTCCATACCCTATGCTTTTCGATTCCCCGGTAATGTAACCCCAGCCTATACCTGAGCTTGTTGCCTTGTTGAGTCTGGGAGACGTTTCGTGGTGTTTCTTTGCAAGGTGCTTCACGATATCCTTATAGATGAGGTTTGCGCCAATCACCCCGTCAACGGCAGATTGTTTTGTAGAAATGGGGTTTTTTGTTTCCGTCACTTTGGCCGGGCAGGGAGAGATGAAGAAGGCGCCGATATCTTTTTGAGAAAGCCCTGTCCTTTTCTGAGCTTCTTCCTTTGCCATTCTTGCCGCTACCTCCATGGGGGTGAGGATGGGTATAACCTGTTCAAGAAGTTCGGGGAATTTGATCTGCATGAGACGCAAAACAGCAGGACAGGCAGATGAGAAAAGTGGTTTTTTCCTTTTGTAAGCTTTGAGATATTTGTGGACAATAGAGGCGACAACCTCTGCCGCTAAAGCAACTTCAAAGACATCATCAAAACCGAGATGAAAAAAGGAATTCAGGATATCTTCAATATTTTCGCTGTTTTTAAATTGACCAAAAAAGGAGGGAGCGGGAAGGGCTATACGGTATTTATACTCTGAAAGCTTATCCATTTCATCGGTTAAGGCAATTTTAGCGTGATTTTGACAGACCCGTATGCATTCGCCACAGTCGATACACCGTTCCTGGGTAATCTGCGCCTTTCCATCGTGCACCCGTATTGCCTCCATGGGACAGCGCTTGATACAGTTGGTACAGCCTTTGCATTTTTCATAGTCGAGACGGACTGAATGAAACTGGTTATACATACATAGTTCCTGTTTCAACCTGTTTTGTATCGGCAGGGTTAAGATATATGGTTGCCCTCAATGTCGTGCCAAAGCCTATCGTGGTTTTAATATCCAGCTCATTAGAACATTGCTTGATATTGGGCAGACCCATACCTGCACCGAAACCCATTTCACGAACTTCATTGGGAGCTGTCGAATATCCTTCTTTCATGGCCAATTCAATATCGGGAATACCTTCTCCAACATCTTCCGATAAAACAACCACCTGGTCCGGAGCGATAATGATCTTGATTTCTCCGTGATTTGAATGAATAACTATGTTCATTGCTGCCTCATAAACAATAATGGCAATATTTTTTACAATTTCCTGTTTTAATCCTAACTGCTGAAGAGCCTTTTTTGTCTTTGATGCCGACTCTCCGGCTATGAGAAAATCTTTTTCATCTATTTTGAATCTCAATGTTAATTGAGGTTTGTTTGCTGCTGGTTGGCAAGGGCTGCTTACCACGCCTTTCCTCTCGTGCATCCCTCAACCCCGTTTGAAAACAGTAAACCACAGGCGTTAAATATCAGCAAAGGGGTTGACAAAAGGGGAATGTTTCCGTGATCGAGATTGTTAATAATGTCCTCTGAGGGTTTTTTGCCACCCACGAAAACCACGCCTATGGCATCCATCACCTCTGCTGTATGAATTACATGCGGGTTTGTAAGGGAAGTAATGAGAAGGGTATCAGAGCTGGCAAAGGAGAGCATTTCGCTGATAAGATCGCATGCGAAAGCTGTCTTTACTTCCCGGTCCAGTAGATGCTCTCCACAGATTACTTCAGCATTCAAGATATCTTGTACTTCTTTTAAAGTCATATCGTTGTCCTCACCTTCTCGCCATTTGAAAGCTGCTTTTGTTGCGTAGCTTAAACAGATTTATAGTTTTAGATAGATTGTAAAACCTTACAGGTCTTATCGGCTTTATGAAAGTCCATGCAAACTATACATATGCTCCCATGATATAGTTGTTGAGATGCTCGATCATAATTCCCTGCGCTTCGATAATCGCCTTCAAGACGTCACCTATGGAGATGACACCAACAAGCTTATCTCCATCCATGACCGGCAGGTGGCGTATCCTTTTTTCTGTCATCAAAGCCATGCATTCTTCGACGGAAGATGTCGGGTTGACAGCAAAAAGCTCGCTCGTCATGATTTCTTTGACATATGTTTCTTTTGAAGATCTGCCTTTCAGGAATACTTTTCTTGCATAATCACGTTCAGTGAGTATGCCCTCGACCCTTCCTTTATCATTTATTACCATCAGTGCACCGACTCCCTTTTCACTCATAAGTTCCAGGGAACGGTATACAATGGCATCAGGCAAAATCGACCAAACTTCACGCCCCTTCTTTTCTAAAATCTTTCCAACTTTTTCCATATGGTGCTCCTTTTTTAAGGTACTTGTTCTCGAAATAAAATATAAAAAAAAGAATTATTATGCAAGGGTTATTTTTTCCTTTGCAGCCTCTGAATATTACCTGATATTGGTACTCTTGCAAGGCATGCTTTTCTCATTTTTAACATTGACATTACTTCCGTAAATAATATATTAAATTTAAACTAAAACTATGTCATCATCTTCCAATAAAGTATAAAAAGGAGCATATATGGATCAAATTACCTTAACAATCGACGGGCGTACGGTACGGGGAGAGAAGGGCCAAACTGTTCTTGAGGTTGCATTAAAGAGCGGAATAAATGTTCCTTATCTCTGCTACCACCCAAAGATAAGCAAAACAGGCGCTTGCCGGGTGTGCCTTGTGAGAATTAACGGGACAATGCTTAAGGCCTCCTGCGTGGAGCCAATAACCGAAGGGATGACGGTTATAACAGAAGATGAAGAAATTGTAAAAATAAGAAAATGGATTTTAGAGCTGCTTCTCTCTGATGGCGACCACAATTGCCTGTATTGTGAGGCGAATGGTGCATGTGAATTCCAGGCCCTGATCCAGCGCTACAATATTGGCGAAGTCAAGCCTGACCGTCAGAGGGATGTCAAAGAGATAGATTATGAATCAAGTAACGCCTTAAGAAGAAATGAGAACAGGTGTATACTTTGTGGAAGATGTGTGAAAGGATGCAAGGAGATTCAGGTATCCAATGTGTGGAGTTTTGCAGAAAGGGGGAGTCATACCCACCTTGTTGCGGATGATGGAAAGAAGATAGGTGAATCGAGCTGTGTAAAATGCGGGACCTGTTCCCAATTGTGTCCCACCGGCGCAATTACATTCCAGACAGTCTCCGGAAGGGGCGCAAACTGGGAGCTTACCAGCATACCAAGTATCTGTATATACTGCGGGGTGGGGTGTAAGATTGATTTCTACAAAAACAGGGAAGGTATTCTTGTGAAGACCATGGGCAACAACACCGGCCCCAATAATGGACACCTTTGCGTAAAAGGGAGGTTTGGTTTTGATTTTGTTCAGAGCGATAAAAGGTTGACCACACCACTTATAAAGAAAAATGGTGTGCTTGAAGAAGCAAGCTGGGATGAAGCGCTTGATCTTGTTGCGACCCGGTTAACAGAGATAAAGGAAAAGTATGGCTCTGACTCGATAGGCTCTTTATCCTCGGCAAAATGCACCAATGAAGAGAACTATCTTATGCAAAAATTTATGCGCGGCGTGATCGGGACAAATAACGTTGATCACTGCGCACGTCGCTGACACAGCTCAACTGTCGCCGGTCTGGCGGCTGTGTTCGGTTCTGGAGCAATGACAAATTCTATAAGGGAGACCGAGGTTTCCCAGGGGTTTCTGGTGATTGGTTCGAATACGACAGAGAACCATCC
>JAPLKA010000096.1 GCA_026388315.1 Pseudomonadota bacterium
CAGAACAGGATTAACGAATACGGTAACACGTATTTCTATTCCGGTGAGACAAGGCTGAACATGCTCGTCAAGGGCCCTGACGCATGGGGCGCAAAGACAGGCGCATTCATCGAAGGTGACTTCAGGGGCGCAAGTATCGGCCAGACTGCTGGCGTATTTGAATTACGTCATGCTTTCATGGAATTTAACTGGACACAGGACCAGTTGCTCATGGGACAGACATGGAATGAATGGGGCGCATTATTCAGCGGCCCTATCCTTGGTACCCTTGCTTTTAACGAGCTTACCGACGTCATGAAGGGCGCAAGGCAGCCTCAGGTCAGGTGGACACACAAATGGAACAAGAACTTTTCGGGCTTCATCGGTATCTATTCCGAATATAACACGACGGGTAACCCGGGCGCCGCCTCTTCTACTGCATCTGCACAGAATGACAGTGCGCGGTCGCTTATGCCCCACTACATGGGTGAATTTAAATGGCGGACCGACAGTTGCGGTAAGATCGGCCCCTGGCTGACAGAGTTAGCCTTAGGCGGTTTCTACGGCCAGGAAAAAGTCACTTGGTTAGACACCAGCGGGACAAGATGGACAGATGAGAAGGTGAATACCTGGATGATGGCATTAAAGGGCTTTATACCAATCATTCCCGAGAAGAAGGGCAATAAGGCTGGCGCATTTGCATTATCAGGCGCTATGTTCTATGGCCAGCTACCCACCAACACGGTATATTTGAACGCGAGCGCTAACCCTTATCAGACAGGCGCCACAGCAAACGGCACAAGAAACATATTTACACCCGTAACATACGGTGGTTGGGGCGGTCTGACATACTACTTTACCGATGTAGTATATGTAAACGGTATTTATTCGACCCGTTCAAACAATTTGCCCAGTTATCCAAAAGACCAAACCATAGGTAATAACGCCGTAGTCAAGACCAACCAGATGTACCTTGTAAACATAATGTGGGATGTAAACCCTGCAATAAGGCTCGGTCTTGAATATTCACGCAATATGACCGGTTACGGCGGATATGGTGCTGATGCAGTAAACGGCGCAGTTGCTGCCGGCAATCTCGACTCACAAGGCAAAGTTGACAATGTAAGGATCGGCGCATTTTACTTCTTCTAAGATCCGACAGAACAGTATCAAAAGGGAGGCTAAAACGCCTCCCTTTTTTTTATCTCTCATCTTAACCGGTAACTCCTCAGTTTTCTTCACGCTTGCTTTTGAAGAGGCAGTATCAGTGAGGCAACATCAACCTCAGGGTTTTCTGCGATCTTGCCGAGAATGTTTTTGAAGACGGATTCAAGAGGCTCTTTCCCCCTCTGTTTATTGAGTGCATGAAGCACCGACATGAGGAACATGGTGGACCTCATAGAGCTATATACCAAGTGAAAGTGAAAGAAACGGTGGGGTTATTGGGTAGAGTAGAGAACTGGCGCCTTGCTGTAGCCGCTTTCGAGTCCCCAAGATTGGGGCCGGACCAAACCAACCCATTGAAGTAAGGAGTTTTATGTATGGAAATGGCTAAAGTGCTGTTTTTTGGGGCAATTTGTAAAAAAAGGGGTGTGGTGTGGACGGGGGTTGTGAGTGTGCTGGCAAGCTACAACCGGAGGCCCGAAGACCTGCCAATGGTTTGTTTTGGTTGCGGCCCTGGCCGCGCTGTGTTCCCTGCGGCCTCAAACAACCCCGCTGAAAAGCGGGGGAGTGGGCGAGACGAAGAAGGCAGTTATGAATTATACGTTATGAATTTTAATTTTTCCTCTTGACAAATTGTTGGCACGTTGGTATTTTTACCAATAATAAAATTAGAGGATAAACCATTATGATAACCTTCGAAGAAGCAGAAATAAGGAGTAGAATTATTAAGGCCATGTCTCACCCGGTCAGGTTGATGATTATTGAGGTGCTCAAGGAAGGTGAATTGTCCTTTTCGAAGATTAATGAAATGTTCGAATCCGATAAATCGACCGTTTCAAAGCACCTCCTCGTATTAAAAGAGTCAGGGATTGTGTCATCGAAAAAAAGCGGGTCTGACATGATCTACAAGCTGGAAGTACCGTGCATAACGGATTTTTTTGGTTGCGTTACGGCAGTGATTGAAAATACCGTAAAGAGACAGCAGGCTTGTTTATGCAAAAGATAGAGGATGGTTTTCTCGCAAAGCGCAAGTTAAGAGGTGCATTTCATGCTGAAATATTTGGCTGACAGTCTGGTTTACACATTGATAGGGATTCAACCGGGGACACGATTAGGGGACACCCTTAATTTCTTTTTTTATGACACCGCCAAGGTTTTTCTGCTTTTGATCACTATCATATTCGTCGTTGCAGTCATTCGGAGTTTCTTTCCTCCTGAACGTGCCCGCAAGCTCCTCGGTCATCACCGGGAATATGTGGGAAACTTTCTTGCTGCTTTGCTTGGTATTGTCACACCCTTCTGTTCCTGTTCTGCGGTGCCGATGTTCATCGGCTTTATTGAATCAGGACTGCCCCTGGGGGTGACCTTTTCCTTTCTCATTTCATCGCCTGCCGTAAACGAGGTTGCACTGGTCATGCTCTGGGGTCTCTTCGGATGGAAGATTGCCCTCCTTTATACCGCTACAGGCATTGCCGTTGCCTTCTTCGGGGGTATTGTCATAGGGAAATTAAAACTGGAACACCTCGTAGAAGAATATGTGTATCAGATCAAGATGGGCGAATGCGAGATGGCTGTTCCCACGTGGAAGGAGCGGATTGAATATGCCCGGGGCTATACAAAAGACATCCTGAAGAAGGTGTGGATTTTTGTTGTTTTGGGAATCGGCTTTGGGGCCCTAATCCATGGCTATGTCCCCATGGATTTCGTATTGAAATATGCAGGACCGGGCAACCCTTTTGCTGTGGTTGTAGCGGTGCTTTTAGGCGTTCCCCTTTATTCGAATGCCGCCGGCACCATCCCCATTGTCCAGGCGCTGGTTGGAAAAGGTTTGCCCATGGGCACAGCGCTTGCCTTCATGATGTCCATTGTTGCCATATCTGCGCCAGAGCTGATTATCCTTCGCAATGTTATCAAACCAAAGCTCCTGGCTATCTTTACCGGGATTGTTGCCGTAGCGATTATTATTGTTGGCTACTTATTCAACGCTATTTTATAATGAGCTGTGAAAAATATATATGAGGAGGTTACACTTTCATGAAGATTCAAATTTTAGGATCTGGCTGCCAGAACTGCATGAAGCTTGCCAAGAACGCAGAGGAAGCGGTGAAAGCGAAAGGGACGGAATGTGAGATCGTTAAGGTAACGGATATCAAAGAGATCATGAGTTATGGCGTTATGCAAACCCCTGCCATTGCAATCGACGGCAAAGTAAAAAGCGTCGGCAGAGTGCTTTCCGTAGAAGAGATTAAGAAACTACTATAAAAACAGGGGTCAAGAACGAGGAGGAAAACCATGCTGGAAGAAAAGGATGTTTGTTGCAGCGGGAACGTGAAAACGCTCATTCTCGCCTGTTCAGGCGGATCGAATGTGGGTCAGATTTCGAACAATGTAATGATTGAACTGGGCGTCACGAAGAGCCATGACTTCAGTAAACTGGAGGAGGAGACCGGCTCCGTGCTGGGTTCCGTCACAGCAAAACTATGAAAGGGACGCTTTCATCCAGCAAAGAACAGAGACAAAACATCTGTCAAACTGTCTGGAAATGGGCACAATCGAAAAGATACGTCCTGAATGTAATACTTGCTTGTGCAGCAGTAGCTTTGGAGGTCTACTACAGTATCTGCGGAGGTGAATGCTCTTATCTTCGCGGGAGACTATTTGGTATTGATCTGCAATACATCGGCATTGCCTTTATGGCTCTGATTATATTCTTAAGCATTATAAAAAAAGACCTTCTCCTGCTCATTGCTCTTTCTGCGGGAATTGGGGTTGAAGTGTATCTTATAGGCTTCCAGGTGTGGTACAATACGTACTGCACATACTGTCTTGCATTTGGAGGTGTAATTGTGGTTCTGTTTTTTCTGAATATTCGTAAAACATTGTCAAAAATTGCAATTTTCTGCGCAGTCCTGACTCTTATGCTTTTCGCTATGTTCTTCAAAGGTTCTGCCACCCCCTTATATGCAGCGGATACGCTTGTTCCTTCGTTCGGGACAGGCGCCGTTAAAGTGAGGATCTATACGGATTACTTCTGTCCGCCCTGCAGGGCCATGGAGCCGAAGATTGAACCCATCCTTGCCGAATTGGTGAAAAAGAACATAATTAATCTTACTTTTGTTGATACACCTATCTATAAGTCTTCTGCCCTCTATGCCCGTTACTTTCTCTACATCCTGAACGAAAAAAATGAGTTTGAATTCGCTCTCCTATCGCGGTCTCTACTGATCGGCGCTTCCCTTGAGAAGATCTCTGATGCATCGAAGCTGGAGGCATATCTGAATGGAAAGGGCATCAGATTTAAGGCCTTCGACATCCAACCAACCATTGATATTTTCAATGGCTATTTAAAAAACGACAAGATTAATGCAACACCAACCTGTGTGATTGAGCAGGATGGAAGGACAGAAAAGATCGCAGGTGGACCGGAAATTACTGATGCGCTCGAACGTTTAAAACGGGAATCGGTGAAAAAGGCAAAAAAATGATGGAGGAAATAGAGGTATCATTATGAAAACACTGATTATAATTTTGCTGCTATTCGCTATGGGCATTTTCATGTATGCATGTTCAACAGCATGTGTTGTTGTCCCAAGAGAAGGGGGTAAAGAACCCGTAACCATCCAGTACCCGAAGTAATGTTGTGAATACGCAAAGGCGCCTGCTCTTAACGGCCTGTCGCCCAAATATTTCCAGTTGTCCAAATCTCGCTTCCGCTTGTGAATGAGGCACAAAGTTGTCTTAAAAAATGGGGGAGACTGAAGGGGGAAGAGGCAAATAACCAATCTTCCAAATCATACCTGTCTGCCTCGTCCAAGGCACAGGCAGGAACAGTTTGGAATTTCGGGTACCCGCTTGCGGGTGTTGATTATTGGAATTTGCAGTGAACAAGGAGGATAAAGCATGACCGAACAGGAAAAGAGTGGTAGTCCGGAATTCATGTACCTGCCTCTGAAAAGCATTATAGTGGAAGAACAGATTCGCTCAGGGATTGATACGGAGGGAGAGTCTTTTAAGACCCTCATGGAATCCATTAAAGACCGGGGCATCTTGGAGCCTGTCCTTGTAACACCAAAAGACGGCAAATACCTGCTCCCCTACGGGGAAAGGCGTTATCAGGCTGCACAGAAGCTGGAACTGGCATCCATCCCGGCACTTACCGTCAATATGATCACCCAGAAGGATGAAATCCTTGCCTATCAGTTAACAGAGAACCTCCAGCGGGAAGACTTCAATCCCATGGATCAGGCCAAGGGAATACTCGCATATATCCAGGCGAAACTCCCTGATAAGGGGTACACCGTGGATAGCTTTATGAGTGACTTGGTAAGCTACAAGCGGAGGCCCGAGGATCTGTCAGATCAAGTTGCTCCAACGGTTGGAGCAATGGTAGAAATCACCGGAAAGTCAATGTCTACGCTGTTTATATATAGGCAACTTTTGTTTGATGAGGTAAAATGTGATAACGAATAATACTGTATTTATTTTAGGAGCTGGTGCAAGTAGTTCTTATGGGTATCCAACCGGAGCCGAATTAAGGCGTAGAATATGCTCAGAATATGCAACAAAATTAAACAACCTTCTTACTGGTAATATCATTATTGACGATAATAACCCTTTTACAGAGGTTCACGAAAGCATCAAACTTGCCACAGCATTTAGAGAGTCAGATATTAAGTCTATTGACCGTTTTCTTGCAATAAACCCTGAATTTTCTGACATAGGTAAAATGGCAATCGCGATGCTTATATTGGATGCCGAGAAGACTGACATTTTTCGGGATAATCTCGAAGATAACTGGTATTTTTATTTATATAATAAAATGATTGATACTTTTACAACTGGTGAAGCCTACAAATGGTTTGGAGTAAATAAGATAACTTTTATTACATTTAATTATGATAGATCACTGGAGTATTATCTCTTCAGTCGCCTCAAAAGCCTCTATTACAAGATATCGGATTCAGAAATAATAGAGCAAATAAATAAAATCCCGATTTACCATGTCTATGGTCAAGTTGATGATCTACCATGGCAGGGTGGAAATAAACAATATGGCTCCACATATAAATATAATGATATTCATAGTATTAAAGACAGAATAAAAGTAATCTTTGAAAGAACTGATACAGAAATTGAATACATAAGAGCGGCAATTGGCCAAGCAGAATTAATTTATTTTCTTGGGTTTGGCTATGATAAAATTAATATGAAAGCTATAGGACTCCCAGAGTCTATAAATGCTGGGTCAAAGGTCTTTGGTACTGCATTCGAAATAACAGAAAAAGAAAAGAGGGATATCATAACTTATTTAACAAGTACAGGAATAATTCAACGCCCTGATGTTAAACTCCGTGACTGCAATTGTGTTGAGCTTTTGAAGGAATATTTATAAAAACCTTACTAACAAATTTAAGAAGGTCAAATTTTTTTCGCTCAAAATACAAAATCAAATACCCTTTGATAATAAGATTAAATACTCTCTTATTTAAGTAACTGTAAGATTATTCGGAAGTGACTTATAACATTTTATGCACTTACACTATCACACCCCCCTTCATGTTTAACATGATTTCACTTTTGAAGCTCTCCGATGAGATTAGGATGGCAATTATCCCTCCGCTGTCGGGATTAAACCGTACGGAGGGACAATCCACAATCCGTACGGTTTAATCCTGCCGAAGGCGGGACGATGAAAATGGGATGGGGGAAGGTGACATCCACACCAGCTCGCCTCCTTCCCGAAAGCCAGTTTTTAGAACCTACGCCAGATATACGACATTATAATTGGTAATCAACACCCAATTATATATTGTTTTTTTTGGTAGATATTGTCGGGTTTTTAGCCATAAAATCGGCACGTTCATATTGATAATCTGTTTTTCTTTTGTTATTCATATAGCATGATGAAAAGCAAATTCCTATCAGTCAATTAAAGGAACGATGAACGCAGACAGCAAAGAAATCAACGTTGCTTCAAAAATATCCCTCAGGCGTCTTCAGACCCTTACGGACTGTATCTTTGCCCTGGCACTGATTCTGCTCGTCATTTTCATTGAAAAGCCAACGGAGGGTATGAAGCCCACCGAAGAAAATATAAAGAAGTATATTTTTGGCCAACTTGACACAGTAGCCGTATACATAATTACATTTCTGAATATAGCCTTTTACTGGTTCTTTAACCACAACCAGAGTAAGCATTTCAGACGATCCGATGGCGTCCATATTTGGCTTACTTTGCTTACCCTCATGTTCGTGGGTCTCCTGCCTTACTCCAATGCCCTCAATGTTGTTTTTTATCAATCCTTTTCTGTCCACATTTTCTATAGCGCTATTGTCTTTGTTATTGGCTTGCTCTTCTGCATCGACTGGCTTTACGCGACACGGGATGACCGTCTTGTTGACCGCTCCATCAGCCCCGGTACTGTTGAGGAACTCATTGTGGAATCTCTTGTTCAGCCCGTTGCGGCGCTTCTATCTTTTGGCGGCGCCCTCATCAGTACTTTCTGGTGGGAAATGCCCTTTTTGATCGCCCCCTTTGCAATATTTGCAATAAGTAAATTGTGGGAATGCAGAAGGACAAAACGGGCCAATACCATCCAATCTGAATAAGGTTAATGATGCAAAACATACATTTTATCTTCGATGTGGCAGATAAAATTAAAAATATCAAGCATTTGAAGATATGGCAAAGAGTCCTGTCCCCGAACGGGGGAATAATAATGAGCTTGATAAAATGTCTTCAACTGTTAGCTGTTAACTGTTCACTATTCCACAATCCGAAATCGGCAATCCGTACGGTTTAATCCTGCCGAAGGCGGGACAATCGCTACCAAATGTGTCATTGCAAGACCCCTTTTGCTTTTCCAAGGGGAACGTCAAACAGTTTCCTACTTTTTAAAAAACGCCCCGTCCCCTTGCTCCAATGGGGGTATAAAACATGAAAAAGAATAAACAGATTGCAAAACAAAACACGTTTACAGAGTTTCTGCTCTACACTACGCCAAACGGCAAGGTTAAAGTGGAGATATTTTTGCGTGATGAAAATTTGTGGCTGACTCAAAAAAGAATGGCTGACCTTTTTGACGTTGGCATACCGGCGATAAACAAGCACCTCAAAAATATCTTTGAAAGCTGGGAGATACAGGAAGATTCAGTTATTTCCATTTTGGAAATAACTGCCAAAGGTGGTGGCATTAGCCGAAAGCGAATATGAAAAGTACCGCGATATTCAAGACCGCGTAATTGAATCCGACTTTGATCGCGAAGTGAAGAAATTGCTTAATTCAAAAAAGAAAAAATTACGACCTATTTAAACGAAGACACATTGGTCCAGCAAACAACCACCGATTACCAGGAGGTAGCTTTTTCCGGTTTCTTTTGCTTGTTTTGTTGAAAACCAAATAAACCAGAGAAACAGATTTACAATCCCTGACCCGTTAAGATTTCCAATATCTCTATATAACGTGCTCTGGTTTTTTGAGCAATCTCCGCCGGCAATTCCGGACCGGGATATTGTTTGTTCCAGTCAAGGGTGTTCAGATAATCCCTTACAATCTGCTTATCGTAACTGTCCTGGGGCGCTCCGGGCTTATAATGCTCCATAGACCAAAACCTTGAAGAATCAGGGGTGAGCATCTCGTCGATTATAATGATTTCTCCATTGAATACGCCGAATTCAAATTTGGTATCCGCAATGATAATACCCCTTTTCTCAGCAATAATGCATGCCTTTTCATAAATGCGTATGCTTAAATCCATAAGTTTTGTGGCAAGTTCTTCGCCTGTTGAACGGACAAGTTGATCAAAGGTCACACTCATGTCGTGTCCTTCATCGGCCTTTGTAGTTGGGGTAAAAACTGGCTTTTCCAGTTTCGAAGATTCAAGGAGACCACTCTTTAACTGGATGCCACAAATGTTTCCTGTTTCGCAATAATCCTTCCATCCGGAACCTGCAAGATATCCCCTTACGACGCACTCCACGGGAATGACTTTAGTCTTTTTCACCAGCATGCTCCTGTCTTTCAGGAAGTCGCTGTATTGTCTCAGCGGCTCAGGGAATTTCCCGGCATCAACTTCCAGCAAATGATTCTTTATGATGTCTTCCATCTGTTCGAACCAGAAGACGGAAAGTTTTGTTAATACCTTTCCTTTATCCGGGATACCGGTAGGCAATACAACATCAAAGGCTGATAGCCTGTCGGTAGCAACTATGAGGAGTTTATCGCCCAGGTCATAGACATCCCGGACCTTGCCGCGTTTTAGTTGCCCGATATCTGTAAGGTTTGTCTCTCGTAGCGCGTTGTTCATAGTATGATTACTCCTCTTTATCAAACTCGCTTTTTGGCGCGCTGCATATAGGACATAACCAGTTATCCGGGAGTTCCTCGAACGGGGTGCCCGGTTTGATGCCCGAATCGGGGTCGCCATTTGCAGGGTCATACACATACCCGCATACTTTACATCTGTATTTACCGGCTGCAGGGGTCTTTTCCTTTGGTTCCTCTTCTTTGATATAGGTTGGCGCTGTCTTTGGAGACTTACCGCCTTTGACCTGGTGATAGTATGCATACGTCATGGGCTCGGCATCGCTTAAGTTGTCACAATCAACAATCTTTCCTATAAAAACCGTATGAGTCCCCACATCGGTACTGCCCACAACTTCACAATCCAGATATCCCACTGTATAATCAAGCACTATAGGCGATCCGGTGACGCCAATCCTGAATTTTACCTCTTTAAACTTGTCTATATCCCTGCCGGATTTAAAACCAAAGTTTCCAATCAGAGTCATGGGTGCTTCCTTTGACAGGATTGAGACAGAGAAAACCTTGCTTTCCTGAATATATTCATGTGTAAAATTCTGTTTATTGATACTGATCGCCATCGTTGGCGGGTCAGAGGTAATCTGAAAGGCAGTGTTTGCAATCTGACCGTTTATGTTATCACCTCTTTTAGAGCTTATCACATATAGGCCGTAACATATTTTCTGGATAGCCTTTAAGTTCATTCAGCTCCTCCTCTTCAATGTGTCTTTATTTGTTTTGCCGTCGTATTTGTGAAAAATACCAGCCAATTATAAACTATTTCATGTTAAAAGTGTATCTATTATACTGAAACCCTGATCCGGCTATACAGCTCACACAGTGAGCGAGAGGGGGAGGATCGGGCGGCTTGGCTGCTGGAGGGGGCGACCCCCTTACGGGGACAGGCGCAAGCCCCAATAATAGATAATTTTAATTAGCAATCATCTGCCATCTGTAGTAACATTTTTATCTTATGAAAATTCACCATTGCTTTATTCAGCGGAAAACTTCATGGAGGCTGACCTGGTTCGGTAAGCTGGTCGTGGGGCTGTTCTTACTGTTTCTGGTATTCCTGACCAGGAATTTCTGGTCAAATTGTGCCATATCATTTATAACAGCAAGGGATACGGCCCGCCAGGCAGATGCAATATTAATTGAAGCATGGAAATATCCACATGGGTCACTCGTCAGGACTTCGCTGGACCTGCAATCACAAGGCATTGGCAAACACCTGTTTTTTGTGGAATATCTGCCTTCTCATGCAAGTTCAATGACCGACCTGGAGATTCCCTATTATTACCACGAGATGCTTGATCTCTATTTTAAAAGTGATGGTATTGACCCAAAAGCGGTGAAACGGATCCCTATGGAGCTTAAAGACCCTGTGACATGGAATACAGCCTTCGCTGTAATGGAGGCGCTCGCTGCTCAGGGATATCGTTCGATGATTCTTGTTTCCCCCTGGCATCACAGCAGGAGGAGTTGCGATGTCTACACAATTGCAGGAAAAAAGAAGGGGATCGAAGTTACCTGTAAACCTGTTGAAGGTGGTTTGAGGAAAGACAACTGGTGGAAATCACATGTAGGCATGAGTACGGTTCTGGGGGAGGTAGTGAAGCGAATTTATTACATTTTCAGGATTTCATGAGATCAAAACTTCAGCAGGCTGAGCATCCCGCCCGACGCAACTGCACAGTAACATTTTAACCCAAATCTGTCATTGGGAAGGTGTCGGGGTATCCCGGAGCAAACCGTCGTGAGGCAAGGAAGCTCGGTCTTTTGCGTATGCAAAAGTTCCGAAGCCGAACGCGAGTGAATGGAACCGCCGGAGCGGAATGAGCGTGTTTGCGAGGGATTATACGACACCGATAGTGATTCTAATGATAAATCCGGGTTTAATAGTATTCTTTTAACGTTTCCTGTACGGCGTTTTTCATCACTGTAAAATCTATGGCTTGTTTGACGAGTGGTTTCTCCTTGATTACGGGAATCCTCTCTTCTAAGGTAGGTCTGCTATTCCTGTAAATTACCCCGATGGGGATTCTGTCGCCCCACTCAAGGGCCTTTTGAAATGCCTCTACCCTGTTTTCCGGATTATAGCCGGATTCAATCTTGTAAACCCTCTGGCCGTACCATTCATAGGTGTTTGTCTTATTGAAGGTGACACAGGGTTGCAGTATATCCACCAGCGAAAATCCTTTGTGATTCACCGCTTCCTTGATAAGACCTTTTAAATGTTCGTGATCACCGACATACCCCCTTGCCGCAAAGCTGCAATCAAGGGCTATTGCAAAGGCCATCGGATTAAATTGCTCTGAAAGCACCCCGAAAGGCTGGTTTTTTGTTATCATGCCCTCCATGCTGGTGGGAGACGCTTGTCCTTTTGTGAGTCCGTATATCTGGTTATTATGGACAAAGCGTTTTACATTGATATTTCGCCTCATGGCATTGATGAGGTGGTTCCCCCCTTCGCCATAGCAATCCCCGTCACCGGCTTCAGCTACGATGAGGATCTCGTGGTTGACAAGGCTGATTCCTGTGGCAACCGGGAGAGATCTTCCGTGGAGGCCATTAAAGGTATTGCATTTCAGGTAATGGGGAAATTTTCCGGATTGTCCTATACCGGAAACGATAATGAACTGATGCGGCTCAATACCCATTTCAACGAATGCCTCTTTAAAGGCCTTAAGAATTGAAAAATTGCCGCACCCCGGGCACCATGCCGGTGTTTGTCCTTTATAATCATCCAATGTGGGCATTAAGTTCTCCTGTCAGCTCTTCCAGAAGGAAGGGTCTTCCGTCATACCGGTTGATTGCTGCATCAAATTCATAGCCTGTTTCAACCTTTAAAAGACGTGCAAACTGGCCTGTAGCGTTCTGTTCGATACAGATTGTTTTTTGCGCATTGCGGAGGATTTCGAGAAAATTCATCCTTCCATTTTCCTTCTCCCGTCCGGGTAGGGGTATAGAGGAGGGCAGCGGATAGATTTCGCTGAAGTGGAGCATGGCGATATTTTTCGTTTTCGACAGCATATCTACTGCCTCTTTCATGACCCCGTATGTGGAGCCCCAACCAACAATAACTATATCGGGCTCGCTGTTCCCATAAAAAAGCGGAGGGCCTATCTCATCTCTTATGAAGGATATTTTTTTAAAAAGCCTTTTATGCATCATTTTAATGCGTGTCTCTGCATCTTCGACGAGATGCCCCTCTTCATTGTGCTCGTCGCTGTCTGTTACGACAACGTGTTGTGACTCACCAGGCACGCCGAAGGGTGAAACGCCATCGCCGGTATAGGCATGACGTTTGTATTCGTTCAGCCCGGCGAATGCATTGCCTCTCAGCCGATAATCATTATAGATGAGCTTATCCGTATGAAGCCCATCCAATGTCCACTGGACATCCGAAAGATACTGGTCTGTGAGTATTAATGCCGGAATCTGGTATTTCTGGGAGAGTTCAAAGGCCTTGTTGGTAAGATTGAAGGCCTGTTCCGGTGTTCCCGGTGCGAATATAAGCCTTGGAAATTCACCGTGCCCGGCGTGGAGGGCAAATAATAAGTCTGCCTGCTCGGTGCGGGTCGGAAGCCCCGTAGCAGGTCCCGGTCTCTGGGCAAGAGCTATAACAATGGGGGTTTCCGTTATTGCAGCAAGAGAAAGTCCTTCCACCATGAGGGCAAAGCCTCCCCCTGAGGAGCCTGTCATGGACCTCACGCCTGCATATGATGCGCCGAGCGCCATGTTGATAGCTGAAATCTCATCTTCTGCCTGCTCGACAATGATCCCATATTCTTTGGCGTGAGCGGCCATGTAGAGCATGATGCCGGTGGACGGCGTCATGGGGTACGCTGAATAGAATTTACACCCCGAAGCAATAGCGCCCAACCCTACCCCATCGTGAACACCCATGAGCATCTTTGCTGATGAGAGTGGTGATACGGCAAAGGAGCAACGAAGGCAATGCGTCTGGGCAAAATCCCTACCTGCAACGGCGGCTATTTCATTGATATTGAGAACTTTATCGCCCTTTTTCTTGAGTTCATCCTTCAGGATATCGTGGAGCGGCTTGATGCTTAAACCAAGCATACCGAGGACTGCGCCCGTGGCAACAGTATTTGACATGATTCTGTCGCCGCCGCTTTCGTTGGCAAGCTGAACAAAAGGGATATCCAGAAAGCAGGGTTTTTCAAACTTCTCTTTAAGTGTTGATGAGTCATAGACAATTATTCCGGCATCAGACAATTCCCCTTCATGACGTACGATGCTTTCTTTGTCGAGGGCAACGAGGATGTCTACCTTTATTCTGGATGCTGAAATCGGTCTATCCGACAACCTTATCTGATAGAAATTGTGTCCGCCCCTGACACGTGATTCATAGTCCTGATGAGAAAATACATAATACCCTGAACGTGAAAAGGCCTTTGCAAGGGCATCGCCGATCGTCTGTATGCCCTGTCCTGCCTCACCGCCGATTTTGATCGTATAGTCCAGAAGGCGCCTCCTGTCTGTCCATTATACAATTGGGAAACTAAAAACATCAAGTTTTATGTGGAATGAAGAGCATTCAATAATTGAAGACCGATTCAACGAAATCGATCTGAATCCCGCCAAGGGTTTTGACACGAAAGCGAATAAATATCTAAAATAATTGTGTCCCGATAAGACAATCTGGTAAACTGTCCACGCAATGGACGCGAGCCAGGATCAAAAAAACTCAAAACTCAAAACCATGCCCTCGAACAACTCTATCGAGGGTCAGAACTCAAAACTTTCTTACTTTAAGATTTTCACCAGTCGCAACATCGCCGTTATGCTCATCCTGGGCTTTTCTTCAGGACTGCCCCTGCCACTGACAGGTGGAACGCTGCAGGCGTGGCTTACCATGACAGGCGTTGATTTACGTACTATAGGTATTTTCTCACTCGTGGGGCTGCCCTATACACTGAAATTTCTCTGGTCTCCCCTTATGGACCGTTTTGCGCCTCCATGGCTTGGCCGGCGGCGCGGCTGGATGATCCTCACGCAAATATGCCTCCTCCTTGGCATTGCCATCATGGGCCTTATTTCCCCTCAATATGCGCCTTTAATGCTTGCAGTCCTTGCAATGTGTGTTGCCTTTGTTTCTGCCTCCCAGGATATTGTTGTTGATGCTTACAGGACTGACGTTCTTCGCGAGGCAGAAAGGGGCCTTGGGGCTGCCACATTTGTAACCGGTTACCGCATCGCAATGCTTGTTGCCGGGGCACTGGCGCTCATCATGTCTGACCAGATAGGCTGGCAGAATACATATCTGATAATGGCGATGCTCATGGTGTTTGGCATGGCCGGAACTATCTTCGGGCAGGAGCCTGATAAAAAAGTAATGCCGCCGAAAAGCCTTGAAGAGGCGATATGGGGGCCACTCAAGGATTTTATTGCACGCCCTTCGGCCATGGCTATGCTCCTGCTTATTATACTGTACAAATTGGGTGATGCCTATGCGGGAACCATGACCACAACATTTTTATTGAGGGGTGTGGGCTTTTCAGCTACAGAAGTCGGTACGATTAACAAGGGCATGGGTCTTGTTGCAACCATCGTTGGGGCGCTGTTTGGTGGTACCCTCATGGTGAAGCTTGGCCTTTACCGTTCACTCATGGTCTTTGGAATGTTGCAGATGGTTTCCAATCTCACCTTTATGGTCCTTGCCTGGACAGGAAAAAATTATGGAGTGATGGTCTTTGCCGTGGCATTTGAGAATCTTTCCGGCGGTATGGGGACAGCAGCTTTTGTGGCGCTTCTTATGGCCCTCTGCAACCAGCGTTACAGCGCTACCCAATTTGCATTATTATCATCCCTTTCGGCCCTCGGCAGGGTCTTTGTTTCCCCTACATCAGGGTATGTCATTGAATCAATAGGGTGGGCAATGTTTTTCCTCCTCACGACCTTCACCGCATTGCCTGGATTGTGGCTTTTGTGGCGTCTCAGAGATGCAATTGCCTCCCTCAAAAGAGACTGATCATTCCGTATCTTTGTCGTTTTGCGAATCGTTCACTGTTTTTCTCAACATTTCCATTGTCTAAAAGAAAGTCAGAATGGTATTATGTAAATATGGCAGATAAAATGACTGTTGGCTCACCTGAAACCACATCAACAACCATAAAAACACCTGACAATTTAATCATCGTTAACCCTGACCAACCACTTTACAGTACGGAACATCTCTGCATATATCTTAGCGAGCTCCCGGAGCTTTCACCCGATGGAAAGGTGATAGACGACTCCAGGTGAACCGTTCAAGTAGTTCGGGCGGTTTAAGCTGTTTGAACATTCAATAAAGGAGGATAATCATGAAAGTGCCTGTAGGGACAAAGGCAGTTGTATATCCGGCCCCCGCCTTTGTGGTGGGGACATATGATAAAAACGGAAAACCGAATGCGGCAACGGCGGCATGGTGCGGGATTTGCTGTTCACAACCACCCTGTATAGGGGTTTCTTTAAGAAAGGCCACATATACATATGGAAATATTGTTGAGCGAAAGGCTTTTACTATCAATGTACCTTCTGAGGTGCATGTAAAAGAGGTGGATTACTTCGGGATTGCTTCAGGCAGGAAGGTGGATAAATTTGCCAGAACAGGCATGACCCCTGTAAAGAGTGACCTCGTAGACGCCCCTTATATTGCAGAATTTCCGTTTATTCTTGAGTGCAAGCTTATTCATACTATTGAACTCGGGCTCCATACCCAGTTCATCGGTGAAATCCTTGATACCAAGGCTGATGAATCGATAATCGGGGACGATGGAAACATCGACGTAGAAAAGGTAAAACCGATTATCTTTGCCCCCGGGGTCCGCAAGTATTTCGGAATCGGTCAATACCTTGGGAAAACATTCTCCATAGGAAAGAAGCTCGGAATTAATTGACTAATCTTAACAGGTTTTTTGACCTGTTCTGTTCATCCACATACACCTTTTTCGGTTCAAAGGTGGCCAGCTCTTTTTCATCATAGCTTGCATAAGTCGCAATGATAATAATGTCATCCTTCCTTGCCTTGTGGGCTGCCGCACCATTTACACACATGACGCCCGAATCCCTTTCACCCTTGATGGCATATGTGGTAAAACGCTCGCCGTTTGTTACGTTGTATATCTGGACCTGTTCATACGGTATTATATCTGCCTGTTCCATTAGCGCTCCGTCTATAGTGATGCTTCCTTCGTATTGAAGATTGCCTTCAGTGACTCTCGCTCTGTGGATTTTTGATTTCATCATCGTTTTAAACATATTAAGCCTCCGTCAAAATTGTGTTGTCGATGAGCCTTGTTTTGCCCAGCCTGCAGGCAATAGCAAGGACTGCTTTGTTGTTGTGTATATGAACAAGCTCCGTCAAGGTCTCGGCATCGGATATACTTACATATTCAATATCGATTCCATCTCTGGAACTCAAAATCTTTTCTGCTTCTTTTCTGAGTACTGCCACATCTCTCTCTCCATCTTTAAAGAGTTCCTCTACCTTTTTCATGGATGCATAGATAAGGAGCCCTTTTTCACGTTCTTCGGGGCTCAGGTAGGCATTCCGGGAGCTCATAGCAAGGCCGCCATCTTCCCTTACCGTGGGGGCGGGTACAATTTCAAGGTCCATATTAAGATCTTTTACCATTCTCTCAATGATTTTTAACTGCTGGTAGTCCTTCTGTCCAAAAATAGCATAATGGGGTTTCACGATATTAAAAAGCTTTGCAACGACTGTTGCCACACCCACAAAATGCCCCTTTCGCGAGAGACCGCAGAGGTGGTTTTCCAGATCTCTTACCTGGATATAGGTGGAATACCTGTCGGGATACATCGCTTTTCTGTCGGGGAAGAAGATAATGTCGGTCTTTTCCTGTTCGAGAAGGCTCTTGTCTCTCTCCATGTTCCTGGGATATTTATCAAGGTCCTCGTTTGGACCAAATTGTGTAGGATTGACGAATATGCTTACTACGACGATATCGCTCAATTCCCGCGCCTTTCTTACGAGGGCGAGATGGCCTTCGTGGAGGTAGCCCATAGTGGGAACGAAGCCGATCTTTTTCCCTCCCCTTCGCAGGGTCTCGGCTGCTTGCTGCATGTCTTTTACTGTCTCTATTATTAGCATAATAAAAACCTTGCACTTATTTTCTAACCCCGATAAACGAGATAAGAAAGTTTACAAAATTGTTTTCTGCCAAAAAAATGCAGAAAACAATTTTAACTTACTAATGAAAGGAATGGCTATCATCAGGGAATGTGCCCCCTTTAACCTCCTCAATATAGCCCTTTATCGCCTTATCCATATCTGCCCTTAAGTTAAGATATGTTTTTACAAACTTGGGTCTGAAGTCGCCGAGAAGACCGAGCAGGTCATGGATGACAAGCACCTGTCCATCGCAATCGGGGCCTGCGCCGATTCCTATCGTTGGGATGCTGAGCGTTTCGGTAATCTTTTTTGAAATATCCCTCGGTACACATTCGAGAACAATGGCAAAAGCGCCTGCTTCTTCCACCGCCTTCGCGTCCTCCATGAGTCGCTCTTCCTCTTTTTGAACCTTGTAGCCGCCCATGCTGTGTACAGACTGAGGGGTGAGTCCGATATGACCCATAACGGGTATGTCAATATCAGAGATAGCTTTAATAACTTCCTTCATCCTTTTGCCGCCTTCAAGCTTTACAGCCTCAGCGCCACTCTCTTTTATCATTCTTCCTGCATTCCGTTTCGCCTGTTCTATGCTCTCATGGTATGACATAAAGGGCATATCGATGACAATAAGCGCCTTTTTTGCGCCTTTCACAACAGGTTTGGTATGGTGAATCATTTCCTCTACAGTAACAGGGATTGTGTTCGGATAACCGAGTAAAACCGAGCCAACGGAATCACCGACAAGGATCATATCTATACCGGCATTGTCCATGATGTTTGCAAAAACATAATCGTAAGCGGTGAGCATGGTGAGTTTTTCTTTACCTTTTCTTGCCCTTACAACCGGTACAGTTATCTTCTCCATATAAGCCCCCTTAATAAAAAAAGCCTTCCGAACAGAGTTCAGAAGGCTAATAATCCATCTCCTTCCGTCCCGGTCCAGATGCTGGATCCAAGCGGTTTGTGCAAGTATTGAAACAGAGATTGTTTTGAATGTCAACTATTTTTTTATCAAAATTTCCCCTTTTTAGAAGAACGTGGTGGTATAATGAAACAGAAAGATGTGATCAAACAGATTATGAAGACGGATAGGTGAATTTGAAAAAAAACAAACCGGAAGAGCAAAAATACAACATCATCGATCATGAAGCCGATATTGGATTAGAGGTATATGGAAAATCGCTGGAAGAGCTTTTTATCAATGCCGTTACGGGACTTTTCTCGTTGATTGTTGATGCAAAGGATGTACAGCCCGAGAAGGGGAAAAGGTTCGACACAAACGGGAACGGCGAAACACTCATCGTTTTCCTCAATGAACTTCTGTATATGTGGGACGTGGAAGGGTTCATCCCAAAAGAATATGCTTTAAAGATAGATAACAACAGGCTTACAGGCACTGTAATAGGGGGAATATTTGACCCTGCCAAACATACAGCAAAGCAGGAGGTAAAGGCCGTTACCTATCATGGATTTTCAATCACACAGAATAAAAATGGTTTCAAGGCAAGGATTATAATGGATGTGTAAAAATCCGTGATGCATAAAGCGTGATGGGTTATGGGTTAAAAATAAAGAAACGTATATATGGAAAAGACAAGGGAATATCTGAAAAAAATAGATGACAATCGTTATATGGTGGAAAGACACGACCGGATGAATGTTGATGGTATAGTCTATGTCAACGAAGAACTCCTTCAGATAATGGGTACCGATGAGAGCATAAAGCAGGTGGAGAATGTGGCATCTCTCCCCGGGATTGTAAAAGCATCAATGGCAATGCCTGATATTCACTGGGGATATGGTTTTCCTATCGGAGGGGTGGCGGCTTTCGACATGGAAAAGGGTATTATTTCTCCGGGTGGTGTCGGATATGACATCAATTGAGGTGTCAGGCTTTTGCGCTCCGTGCTGAGCGTTCAGGAAATAAGAGACAAAATACCTGAAATTATTGACAGTTTCTATAGGAATATCCCAAGCGGTGTAGGTTCTCACAGAAAGGACTTCAAACTTCCAAAGGATGAATTAAAAAGGGTGCTCGTGAAAGGGGCACGCTGGGCCGTTGAGAACGGATTTGGCACACAGGAAGATATTCAGTTCATCGAAGACGGCGGCCAGATTCAGAATGCCATGCCTGATAACGTATCTGACAGGGCTTTTGAACGGGGGAAAGACCAGCTTGGAACTCTCGGTTCGGGAAACCATTTTGTCGAGATTGGATATGTTGTTGAAATTTATGATAGAAATGCCGCTGAAGCCTTTGGTCTTTTCGAAGATCAGATAACCGTTATGATACACACCGGCTCTCGCGGGCTTGGATACCAAGTCTGCGATGATTATATCAGGGAAATGTTAAAGGCATCGGAGAAATATGGCATATATCTTGCCGACAGGCAGTTGTGCTGTGCGCCGATTGCGTCGCCGGAAGGACAGAGATACCTTTCGGCCATGGCCTCTGCCGCAAATTATGCATTTGCAAACAGACAGATGATAACGCACTGGGTGAGGGAAACCTTTGAGCATATGTTCGGAATGAGTTCCGGCAAGCTCGGTCTCTCCCTTGTCTATGATGTATGCCATAACATTGCAAAGATCGAGAAACACAAAACCATTGAAAAAGGCAAAACAGAGGAAACAACCCTCTGTGTCCACCGGAAAGGGGCTACAAGGGCATTTGCAGCAGGCAGCCCTGCAATACCTCAAAGGTATATGTCAGTTGGTCAACCCGTCCTTATCCCCGGCGATATGGCGAGGGCATCATATGTACTTTGCGGGACAGAACACGCTATGAATGAAACCTTCGGCAGCACATGCCATGGCGCAGGCCGCGTGATGAGCAGGAGTCAGGCGATCAGGGTGTCAAAAGGCCGTCCTGTTTCAAAAGAGCTCGAATCAAAAGGGATTTATGTCCGGGCCGCCAGCAAGGCAACGCTTGCAGAAGAGATGCCCGAAGCATACAAGGATGTATCAAAGGTCGTACAGGTAGTTCATGATGCGGGAATTGCAAAACTCGTTGCAAAAATAATACCTCTTGGAGCCATTAAAGGCTGAGCAGCCCGTTACGCATCACGTTTCACGATTTTTGAGGAGGCTCTATGAAAAAGGAAAAAGGCCTTATTGTCGTTTTCACTGGTGATGGCAAGGGCAAAACCACGGCAGCTCTGGGGATTGCGCTCCGTGCAAGCGGTCGCGGCATGAATACCCTTATGATTCAGTTCATAAAGGAAGATGGGAAATCAGGCGAACAGAGCGTATGCCCGTCACTTATCAAAAATATAGAGATATATCCCTTCGGGATGGGTTTCATATTCCACGGAGATGATCCGAGACCACAGATGGAAATAATTGAAAAGGCCTGGTTTTTTATGGAAGAGATGCTTGAAACAAAGAAATACAATATACTTGTTCTCGATGAACTCAATGTAGCGCTCAGCCTCGATCTTTTTCCAATAAGAAAGGTTACGGATTTTCTCCGGAAAAAAGACAGCGCTCTCCACGTAATTATCACCGGAAGGGACGCACCGGCAGAACTCTTAGAGTTAGCTGATATTGTTACAGAAATGAAGGAGATAAAACATATATTCAAAGCCGGGGCGAAGCCAGCAATCGGTATTGATTATTGAAACCTTGCCCCGATAAACGGGATAAGTAAGTTAAAAATCTTTAAAAGGCATCTTTACATCTTGACAAAAAAAGAGTAAAAAAATTTATCGCTAATTGAATATAGCAACACATTTTTGTATATTATGTATCAGGAGGAAACATGGACCCAAAAGAAAAACTAATCTTTGCCCTCGATGTAGAACACTTTGAAGAAGCCCAGAAGCTTGTTATGGAATACAGGGAGCATGTGGGCATGTTCAAGGTGGGCAAACAATTGTTTACCCATTGCGGTCCAAAAATCGTAGATTTTATTAACATGAAAAATTCGAAGGTCTTTTTAGACCTTAAATACCACGATATACCCAATACCGTCTCGAAAGCAGCCATAGAGGCAGCAAAACTCGGGGTCGATATGTTCAACGTTCATACCATGGGCGGCCTGGCCATGATGAGGGATGCAAAAGCAGCCCTGGTGAATACTGCAAAGAAACTGCAACTCCAGAGGCCAAAAATTATAGGTGTTACTGTTCTCACGAGTATGGATGATGAAACGCTTGCAGGGATGGGTATCAATATAACGGTAAACCAATTAACAAAGAATCTTGCGCTCCTTGCAAAAGAGGCAGGCCTTGACGGTGTGGTTGCCGGGGGAAGCGAGATAGAGATGATACGGGAACTGTGCGGAAATGACTTTATTATTGTAATGCCAGGGATTAGGCTGGACGACAGGAAAGATGACCAGAAGCGGACAATAACGCCAAAAGAGGCTATTCTTAGAGGCGCAACGTACATTGTCCTCGGCAGGGCAGTCAGGGACAGCGAAAATCCGCACGCGCTTTTTGAAAAAATCTATAAAGATATCGACAATGCCCTATCTCATTGATAAAAGCAGCATCCTTGATGTTATCCGTAATAATCCTGAATATGTGCGCAGGCTCTGGATAGAAAAAGGCTTCGAAGGAGTATCCCAGGAGGTCATCAAGGAGTCGAAAAGACAGGGCGTACCGTTCAAGATTATCCCGGGAGATGCGTTTCTGAGGAAATTCAGAGACACCAAATCACATATTGTCCTTGAAAAGGAAGGCATGCTTTATACTGACCAGGATGTGTTACTCAATGAGATAAGACAGGGAAAGGCAAACACCCTGTGTGCCTTTGACGGAATCTATGACCCTCAGAACCTCGGAAACATCATACGAAGCGCTGCATGTATGGGCGTGGACGCCATCATTATTCCCAAGGACCGGTCATGCGGGATCACAGATACCGTTGTTAATATTTCGAAGGGTGGTATTGAGCATATCAGGATTGTTAAAGTGGTTAACCTTGCACGGTATATCGATGAGATGAAGGATGCGGGCGTCTTTTGTTATGGCCTTGATGAGGACAGTGAAGCCCCCCTCTTTGATATAGACTTAAAAGGACGCATCTGTCTGGTATTTGGCAGTGAAGAAGGGTTAAGGAGACTCACAAAAGAGAAATGCGATGCCATAGCAAAAATCCCGACAAAAGAAGCCTTTCCGTCCCTCAACGTAGCCACCTGCTTTGCCATCTCTGTCTATGAGGTGGTGAGACAAAACTCAAAGGCGAACATCAAATAGAAGAACCCCCCCCAATTGGCCATTCTCTTATTCCTTGGGGAAATATTTCACGTCACTGATATTTTGTGATATTATACCTTCTTTCACACATTCTGAGGGAGTGCGGAATTTGGATGTTCAATATTGGAATTTGCCTCGTTTCTGTGGTATAAGTGGGCATGTTTGCTATGAGAAAGTTGATTATATTACTTTCCCTTATAGGGCCTGCGATTATCACCTCAAACATCGATAATGATGCCGGTGGTATTGCTATTTACTCTATTGCAGGGGCGCGGTATGGATATAACCTGCTGTGGACTTTAATCCCCACCATATTTCTTCTTATTATATATCAGGAGATGTCGTCAAGGATGGGGGTTGTGACCGGCAAGGGTCTCGCCGATCTTATACGTGAGAATTATGGCATAAAAACTGCCTTCTGGGTCATGGTATGTCTTTTTTTTACGAACCTTGGGAATACTATGGCTGAGTTTTCAGGGTGGGCAGCGAGCATGGAGTTATTCAGCATAAGTAAATACGTTTCTGTGCCATTGGGGGCTTTTTTTGTATGGTATTTAGTGCGAAGGTGGAATTACAGCATATTTGAAAAGATATTTCTTTTTGTTTGCTTGATATATCTAACGTACATTTTTTCGGCATTTCTGGCGAAGCCTGACTGGAATGAAGTGATGATCAAGACGGTGACCCCCTCTATTCAATGGAATATGGATTATCTGATTATCATTGTGAGCATTATCGGTACATCTATTACCCCGTGGCAGCAGTTTTATCTCCAGTCCGTTGTGGTTGAGAAGGGATTGAACGAGAAGGACCTCTGGGCAGCAAGGTTTGACGTCATTTTCGGGTCAATTATGATGGGGGTCGTTGCATATTTTATTATCGTTGCGTGTGGAGCAACGCTCTTTCCGGCAGGCATCAAGATAGATTCGGCAGAAGAAGCTGCCCTCTCATTGAAGCCGTTGGCCGGGAAATATGCCTATATCCTCTTTGCCGTTGGTCTGGCGAATGCATCATTGTTTTCAGCATGCATCCTCCCGTTAGTAACGACTTACTACATATGTGAAGCAATGGGGTGGGAGGCAGGTGTAGGCAAGAGCTTTAAGGAGGCCCCTCAATTCAGTTTTATTTTTACCTCCATCCTTGTAATAGCTGTTGCAATCGTTCTGATACCGAATTTGCCCCTTATAAAGGTCATGTGGTTTTCACAGATAATAAACTGTCTGCTTCTGCCGGTCATATTGATATATATGCTGCAACTCATTAATAACAAGGAGCTTATGGGGGAGTACAAGAATTCCATGTGGGTAAACATAGTATCCTATTTCAGCACACTCATGTTGATTGTCTTGAGTGTTATACTCCTTTACAACACAATTATTGGTGTTTTTCGGTAGCCGCAGTCCTGCCTTGCGGGATAAGCCTACGTTCATTATTATGTTCGTTGACTTTTTCACATTTATACTATAACTTAACTATGTAAATCCTTGTGATTATGGGATATTGACTAATAATGAGGGGGCAGATATGTCAAATGTAAATAAAGTAATACTTATAGGCAGGCTTGGAGCAGACCCGGAACTCCGCTACACAACGGATGGTACATCTGTTGCTACCTTTAACATGGCAACAACGGAAACATGGAAAGACAAGGGTGGCAACAAACAGGAAAAAACAGAATGGCACAGGGTAGTTGCCTGGAGAAGACTGGGTGAAATTGCAGGGGAATATCTCAAAAAAGGCAGGCTTGTCTATATAGAGGGGAGAATCCGGTCTCGTGAGTATGATGCAAAGGATGGAACCAAAAGAAAGGTATTCGAAATTGAAGCAACAGATATGAAAATGTTGCCATCCGGGACAGCATCCGACAGAGACGAAAAAACAACCTCCGGGTTTAAGAAGGAACGCACTGAAGAGGGATTTGTGCCGGAAGTCGAAGAAGATGACTTACGCATGTGATTTTAGCGTAGAGCGCATAGCATAGAGGTGTAGCTGATAGCTGGTAGCTTAATAGCGGGGTGAGTTGTGAATTATAGTGATTACGAAGGTGTTATGGGGCTTGAGGTTCATGCCCATCTGTTGACACAGAGTAAATTATTTTGCGGATGTTCGACAAAGTTCGGCGCTGAGCCGAACAGCCATACCTGTCCTACGTGTATGGGGTTGCCCGGGGCATTACCGGTTCTGAACAGGAGGGTTGTGGATTTTGCCATAAAGCTCGGGCTTGCACTCCATTGCGATATCAACAGAAGAAGCATATTTGCACGAAAGAACTATTTCTATCCCGACCTTCCGAAGGGATACCAGATATCACAGTACGAAGAGCCTATTTGCGAGAACGGATACCTCGATGTCTTCATGGGTGATACTAAAAAGAGGATCAGGGTAAAGAGGGTGCACATGGAGGAAGATGCGGGAAAGCTTGTCCATGAAAGCACCATTGAAACAAGCTCTTACAGCATGGTGGACTATAACCGGTCGAGCGTTCCTCTCCTTGAGATCGTCAGTGAGCCCGATATTCGAACACCTGAAGAGGCAACCCTCTATCTCAAAATACTCAGGGATGTCCTCATTTACCTTGAAATATGCGATGGAAACATGGAGGAAGGCAGTTTCCGTTGCGATGCGAATGTCTCGGTGCGCAGGAAAGGCGAGGCCACCCTTGGCACAAGGGCGGAATTGAAAAACTTAAACTCCTTCAGGTCTATTGAAAGATCTCTCGATTACGAGATCACAAGGCAGATCGAGCTTATCAAAAAAGGCGGCGAAGTGGTCCAGGAAACCCGGCTTTTTAATGTAGATGAAGGGATTACCTACTCCATGAGGGGCAAGGAAGAGGCGCATGATTACCGGTATTTCCCGGAACCTGACCTTCTCCCGCTTGTGGTTGACGACAAGTGGATTGCAGATGTGAGGAAAACATTGCCTGAGCTTCCCATGGAAAAGATGGAAAGATTCATGAACGAATACGGCCTGCCGAAATACGATGTAGAGATACTCTCATCGGATAAAGGGCTTGCAGGGTATTTTGAAGAAACAGTGAAGATATTCCCCGAGCCGAAGATGGTAAGTAACTGGATCATGACAGAACTGTTGAGGGAATTAAAGGATGGCAATGTATCGCCAAAGGATTCACCTCTCTCCCCGGCCCATCTCGCAGAGTTGCTGGCCCTCATCAAGGACGGAACAATAAGCATTAAAATGGGAAAAGAAATCTTTCCCGAGCTTTGCAAAAGCGGTGCATCTCCGAAAAGACTTGTTGCCGACAAAGGACTTGTCCAGATATCCGATGAAACTGCAATAACTTCCATTGTTGAAGCAGTCATTGCCCGTTCTCCAAAAGAGGTAGTTGAATTTAAGGCCGGTAAGGAAAAACTCCTGGGGTTCTTTGTGGGACAGGTGATGAAGGAGATGAAAGGAAAGGCAAATCCAAAACTCCTTAATGAATTGCTCTTGAAGAGGCTCAAGAGGTAACACATGACTGACCACATTTACTGGAAAGATGGTTCTCTTTATTTGCTTGACCAGAGAGCGCTGCCGTTCAAGAAGACGTATCTGCAATGTAAAGGCTTAAAAGATATCGTCTATGCTATTAAAAGTATGGTTGTCAGGGGGGCGCCGCTTATCGGTATTGTGGCGGCCTATGGTGTTGCGCTGGGAATCCAGGAGATTTTAGCGTCAAAAGACCGGATTAAGGATGACGACATTGATAAGATATGTGAAAAATTAGCGAAAACACGGCCCACGGCAGTAAACCTCTTCTGGGCCCTGGAACGAATGAAAAACGCCTTCAGGCAATACAGTAACAAGGCTGACATGCTCGACCTTATGACAGATGAGGCAATCGCAATCCACGTTGAGGATATCGAAAATAACAGGATGCTCTCTCTGTATGGTTCTGAATTGATTGATGATGGTGATACGATACTGACACATTGCAATGCGGGCGCACTCGCAACAGGCGGGTATGGGACAGCCCTCGGTGTAATCAGGGCAGCACATGCGAGCGGCAAAAAGATAAAGGTCATCGCCACGGAAACAAGGCCATATCTGCAGGGCGCAAGACTTACCGCATGGGAACTATATGAAGAGGGGATTGATGTTGAGCTTGTCCCTGATAACCATGTGGGATTCCTCTGTTATAATAAAGGTATAAACAAGATAATTGTAGGGGCTGACAGGATTGCCCTTAACGGAGATACGGCAAATAAAATCGGCACCTATATGATCGCACTCTGTGCCTCTCATTACAAAATCCCTTTTTTTGTGGCAGCGCCTGTTTCGACATTTGACAGGAATATCGATAATGGGGCATATATCCCTATAGAAGAAAGGGACAGTAAGGAAGTAAAATATATTCACGGCAAGCCCCTGACACTCGAAGCCATAAAGGCACGATATTACTCCTTCGATATTACTCCGGAACGGTATATTTCCAATTTCATAACCGAAAAAGGAATAATCGAAAAGCCGTTTAAGAAATATATTAAAATGCTCTTCTCTTAAATACAGTGAAAACAATTACTCTTCTCACAGACTTTGGATTAAAAGACCCTTACGTCGGGATTATGAAGGGGGTTATCCTCTCCATTAATCCCGATGTCAGGATTGTTGACATTACCCACGATGTGGAGCCCCAGGATATACGGGAAGGCGCCTTCCTCTTAAAGGAATACTATCAGTACTTTCCAAGGGACTCTATCCATGTGGCAATAGTTGACCCTACCGTGGGAAGCAGCAGGCGGGCATTAATTCTTTATAAAGATGGCCATGTATTTGTGGGACCCGACAATGGTATTTTTTCTTTGCTTATCGAAAGCGATACCGAGAGCTATGTGATAACCAACAGGGATTTCATGTTGAAGCAGATAAGCTCGTCTTTCCACGGAAGAGATGTCTTTGCACCCATTGCAGCTCACGTTGCGTATGGGCTTCACCCTTCAGCGCTGGGTGAGAAGGTGATCGATCTGGTGTGCCTCACAAATATCTATCCTGATATCATCAATGCGGTGCTCACTGGAGAGGTAGTGAGGTTTGACAGGTTCGGGAACGCCATAACGAATATCGATATTGAGACCTTCAATGATTTCGCTGGCGGTAATGATTTCAGGATACATATAGGCGATATGGACTTTGCCTCACTCCACAAAAGCTATTATGAGCAGGATTTCACCTGTCTGACAGGGAGTTCGGGCTACCTCGAATTCGGGTATTACAAGGGGAGCTTCCAGGAGAAGACGGGAATCAGCAAAGGCGAAGCAGTCGCTGTAAAACTCTTTGAATTATAAAGAATAATCCGCCATCGTGTATCCGCAATCACGATGTTTCATCAAGTTGTAGACCCTCTTCGAGGGCTATGGCCTTCTGTCTGCCCAGTTCATCTATCTTGCGGAGAGGCCTTTCGAGCATGTTGCTCCTTGTCGTAACGAGGGTATCGTACTCTGTCTTTGCGGCATCAAGCCTATCGCCCATTGCCTTGAATTTTTCTTTGTAGGCTGTCCACTGTTTGGAAAACTCAGTGAGAAGCTTCAGTATTTCAGAGGCGGTCCGCTCAAGGTTAAAGTTTTCAATGGCCTGTCTTATCACTGCAAGAACAGCATAAAGGGTAAAGGGCGAACAGAGAATAACCTTTTGCCTGAGCGCTTCATCCATAATTGCAGGATCGGCCTCATGGATGAAACTGTATACCTGCTCATTGGGGATGAAGATAATCACATAGTCCACGGTATTTTCGGAAGGGTTAATGTACTCGCGGGTTGTAACCTGCTTGATCATAACCCTTGTGTTTTTAAGGAGTTCGTCCTTGTACCGTTTTTTGTCATGCTCTGATTCTGTATTCATGTAGTGCATATAATTATCGAGAGGGAATTTCACATCCATATTTATTTTCGTGCCATTGGGCATAAAAAATGTATAATCAGGCCTACCGGAGGAATTTTCGAGTGTCTTTTGTTTTATGTAGTTAATCCCTTCTGTCATGCCTATGAGCCGCACGATATCTTCCGCCATGCGCTCACCCCACTCGCCTCTCTTCTTCGAACTTGCAAGGGCATTGCCGAGATGTGCTGTAGTATCGTTGAGTTTTTGGGTGACCTCTTCGTGTTTCTTGATGAGGGTCGCAACTTCAGTAAATTTCTCTCCGCTTGTTTTTCCAAAATCCTCAACCCTTTTCTGCACCTCCGTTAAGGTTTTTCCTATTGCCTCGATATTCTGGTCAATGAGCTCTTTCTTGCCTTCAAGCTCCTTTTTCCCCTCCGTGGTCTGCGATTTCAGCTTTTCCTCGGCAAGCTTTATAAATTCGTCAGCATATTTTTTGAATTCGTCAGTATTCTTTGTCAGTGCATCAAGTGAAAGCGCCTTAAATGTTTCGCTCAATTCTTTTCTTACGGTCTCAAACCGCTGCACCTCCTCTTTAAAGTGTTTTTCTGATTCTTCAAGCCTTGTCAGTGCTTCTACTTTTGACTGCCGCTCAATGCTGAGCTCGTTTCTGAGCTGGTTGAGTTCTTCTTCTCTCTGCAGAATTTGTTTCCCTCTTTCTTCAACAACCGCCTCAGCGGAGCTTGCCCTTCCCTCAACCCCGGCATACTTCTTTTGGGAATATGCTGAAGAAAGAAGCCAGGCAACCACACCTCCTGCAATCAGGCCAACAATGATATAAATCAATATTTCCACTTTTTTACTCCTTATTCAAAACCAAGTAGATTTTCACGTACTTACGTCATTTGATAGTGTGTAAAGTAAATGTTTGTTTAAATCTCAAGTCTCGACGTTCCACCCGTATTTGTTAGTTTCATGACTTGCATTTATAGATTCAAATGTATCCTGAGGGTGTTGTTTATTGATTCCTGAATACCGTTGCGGGCAATGAGTCCAATCGAATTTGTAAGCCTTTCCTTTGATATCGTTCTTATCTGATGAGTAAGTATTATAGAATCCAGTAAAATTCCTCCTGTTCCCGCATTCAGCAAGACTTCATTCGGATAAACCTTTCTCCCTTTTTTAAGCGTCGTAATGGGCAGGATGGTTACTACGGGCATAACACTGTTAAAGTCTTCGTCGCTTATCACGAGGACGGGCCTTTTTCCTCCCTGTTCAGAGCCGGGAATAGGGCACAGGTCGGCAATAAATATGCCCCATTTATAATGCATTACTCAACCCCTTCAAAATCAGGGTATTTAAAATCTTCTTTAATTTCTCTTATATCAGCGAGAAAAAGGGCATCATTCCCTGCTTCTAAAATGGCTTTTCTTATCTCTTCCTTTTTAATTCGATCAAGCTCGTCTTTTATTGCGTTCTCCACAAAGGAATTGATGGATTTATAGAGCCCTTTTCCTACAGCTTCTCTCACTCCTTCCACAACTTCTTCGTCGAGTACGTAAGTTACCTTTTTACCCATAATGTTTCCCCTTTAACCAGCCAAAACATGGTATCATGAGGTGGTATTTAATGCAAGCAAATTATATGGTATTAATAACAAGTTATCCTTTTGTTTTACGCCCGATAACCGTATAGGCCGTAAGCGCTGCCAAGAAACTGCCTTTCCCTGTTCTATTGATAAGTTCTTCGATCCAGCAGCAACCTTGAGCCGCGGAAATAAATCCTCCTGCAGTGGCCCTTCGTACCGTTTCACGTAAATTGTACACCTTGTCAGCCGTTTCAAAATCCGTTATAACCGAAGTGCTGGGGTAAATTTTTACATCTGATAAGCCGGAGGAAATGAAATAATCGCACAAGTTACGGCCGATCCAGTTGTTCGTAAAAGAATCACACCACAAATTTTCAAGGGTTCGGGTAATTTCAATATTCTGAGAAGTTATTGAAAATGTCCCCCAATCATTATCATGGGCGAGAAGCAACCCATCCGGCTCAAGAACACGGACTAACTCGGAGATGGCCCTTTCCGGTTGCGGAATGTGTTGCAGCACCCGATCAATCCGGCATCTTGCAAAGGAATTATCGGGAAAGGGCAGCGCTTTTACATCTCCTGTTTGGAATTGAACGGGTAGCTGCGCAGAAAGTTCCCGTGACCGTGCTTTCTCAATCATTGCGGCACTTGAGTCAAGACCGACTACTTTTCCGCCTGGCATTATTCGCTCAGCGATCCTGAAAGCATCATCACCAAGTCCGCAACCAGCCTCAAGCACCGTCATCCCATGCTTAAGCTGCAACAGCTCGTAGCTTTTCAGCTTGTATTCCCTGAAATACGCTAACGAATCCAACAAGGCTAAGCAGGCAAAATATGCATCCTGGTTCTTTGCACCGTCAACGTCGGCAAAACCAGTCGAGAGATACTCGTCGTTCATCAAAACTCCTTCCCAACCCATAGACGCCTTCTGTGTATATGAATTAATACAAAAGTGTTACCTATGTACCCAGAATAATCTGGTTACCTATGTCCCCGTTCGCTCATTTTCCTCGATAGCCCTTTCAAATTAACTGAAGAATCAAAAATCGAGGATGGGAGAACTTTCATTCGGCACCTTTCTAATATTCTGATCCTTTACAATAATGAAAACTGCGAACAATAGAAACAGTAACTGTACCAACAAGGACCACCAAACCGGAGCGGTGGTTATGTATGCCGGGGCTTTTAGACTCCCTCCCCGGAGCACATACAAACACAATGTGTGAATGTTTACGAAAGAAACCGCGGCCTTGAACCCGATCAGACAGCAGGTCACCATGAACCAGTGTCGAGGCGCCATCTTCACACCAGCGACTACAAAGAGCAGCGGAGCAAAGAAGCGCCATATCAACTCGTCTGTGTACGGGCGAACACCGGCAAATGGTATAGCTCTGAAGATGATTTGGTATACGCTCTGCGCAGCCAGATCCGCCGCGAACGCCAGCGGTATGACTAATAGCCACCGTAGCCATGTCGGAAGCCTCAAAATGAGTTTATCGACCCATTGTTGCACGAGCATCAGCCCCCATCTTCACATATTTATTCATATGCCCAACATCGGCGTCAGTCAGAGGCCTGATTTCAGGCCGATTGACTGAACGCAATTGTTAGCTGACTCATTCATTCACGCCGAAATAGGTGTTCCTATGTGGCCCGTCCAGAGTCAATTTCCCCTTTTGAATGTGCCAGAATGTTTCGTCAACCTCTTTGAGACATTCGGGTAAATTGTTAAATATCTCAACCGAAGAAAAACGCATCACATAGAAGCCGTGTCGCTGCAAATAGCGGTCACGAATGCGATCTTTAATGTATGCATTGGCCTTTGCATGAAACTCAAGGCCATCGCACTCAATTGCCAGAGAAGGTCCTTTCGCTGTCTTTATCACAAAATCGATTTTATACTTGTGGTGGTTGTCATGGGCTTGGTACTGCGGCAGCCACAGAAGCCCGGCAGATTTTAGACCGTCTTCCATCAATTTCTCGATTGGACTCGATGGCGAGAAACTATACCAGGTCAGATTCCGGTCTCTCTTCAAAAGCTTACCCATATTGGTTTTGGTATATGCTACAACGGTATTAGCTGACGAGTATGGATACAAAGCATCAACCAGATTATATACGCATAGATTCTGATCATCTCTCGTTTGAGGGCAGACCCAATTTCTATCACCTTTCTTTATGAACTTCTTTGGGCAGCAATTAAATAATGCTACAGAGACTACCTCTGCCGCTTGGCCAAGGTCCACTGAGTCTATCACTTCGGACCATGAGTTCCTAGTGTGTCGGACCATGTCTTCAAAAATATGATTTACATCCTGACCCATAAAGCAGAATCGACTGAACCAGTTGGATAGAACAAACGAGAGAGTTTGGAAAGTAATCTTTGCCCCCGATTGATTTCTAAACATATAGTCATGAAACATTATTTCTCGATTGATCTTGTATTCATTTGGGGCTCGGTCTTCAGAGGGTGTGCCTTTTTGACTGATGTACTTTTGAAGCCAGTCAGCATTTTCATTCCACTCTCGCCACCCGGCAGGCAAATCCACGTAGCCAATAAAAGCATTCTCTGCCTTAAAGTCTGGTGCTTGTTTGCCAGCCCATGCCATTAATAACTTCTTAAGGGTGCTGTCCTTTCCTTGAACTAAGACATTGCCGTTATTGTAGAATGTACATGGGATCTCAAACACACCATCTGTTACGCTTATTTGTTTTCCTTTTTGAACGTCTCGCTCATCAAGGATTTTGAGTTTTTGAGTATCTACGAAAAGCCTAAACCTTTCAATCACTTTAACCTCTCTATGGTACGTTGCGTTGCAGCTAACGGGGAGCTGAGCGGTGGCACGACCCTGCCCACACCGAAGGTGTGACTGCAGAGGGAGTGACAACGTTCCAGCGTTTTGTTAGGCGGACCGCTGGTAGCGGTACGCCGTGCCCACAAGGGCAACAAATCGATGAGAGCGTAGCTCAGCTCCCCGTAAGGCGGACGAGGAACCGAGCGGATCAACGAACGAAGTGAGTAGCGAGGTGACGAGAGCGTGGAGGAGCGCCCATTGCTTTTAATTGC
>JAPLKA010000097.1 GCA_026388315.1 Pseudomonadota bacterium
ACCTCTGTGTAAAAGGGAGGTTTGGTTTTGATTTTGTTCAGAGCGATAAAAGATTGACCACACCGCTTATAAAGAAAAATGGTGTATTTGAGGAGGCAAGCTGGGATGAAGCGCTTGATCTCGTTGCGACCAGGTTAACAGAGATAAAGGAAAAGTACGGTTCTGACTCGATAGGTTCTTTATCCTCGGCAAAATGCACTAACGAAGAAAACTATCTTATGCAAAAATTTATGCGCGCCGTGATCGGGACAAATAACGTTGATCACTGCGCACGTCTCTGACACAGCTCAACTGTCGCCGGTCTGGCGGCTGTGTTCGGTTCTGGAGCAATGACAAATTCTATAAGGGAGACCGAGGTTTCCCAGGGGTTTCTGGTGATTGGTTCGAATACGACAGAGAACCATCCTGTTCTTGGTTCAATGATAAAAAAGGAAGTTATAAACAATGGAAAGAAGCTTATTGTGGTCGACCCCAGGAAAATAGAACTTTCAAAAAATGCTGACTACTATTTTTCGATAAATCCAGGCACAAACATTGCCATCCTGAATGGCTTTATGCACGTTCTTGTAAAGGAGGGACTTTATAATAAGGACTATGTAGAAACGAGATGCGAGGGTTTTGAAGCGCTGTCGAAGACCCTTGAAAAATATACGCCTGAATATGTTGCAGAGATTTGTGGTATCGATAATCCCGAGGATATTGTGAGTGCGGCAAGACTCATGGCCGGGTTGAAACCCATGGCACTCTATTACTCAATGGGTATTACCCAGTTTGTGTCAGGTGTTAACGGGGTAAAATCTACTGCGAACCTTCAAATGTTGCTCGGCAATCTTGGTGTTGCCGGCGGCGGAGTAAATCCTCTCAGAGGACAGAATAATGTTCAGGGTGCCTGTGATATGGGTGCTTTACCGAATGTATACCCCGCTTACCAGCCTGTAACAACAGAAGAAAATAAGGCAAAATTCGAGGCCGCCTGGGATGTTTCCGGACTCTCCACCAAGCCGGGCCTCACACTGCTCGAAATGTTCAACCAGGCAATTGCCGGTAATGTGAAGGCAGTATATGAAATGGGTGAAAATCCGGTTGTATCTGACCCGAATCAGCACCATGTCATTGAAGCGCTGAAATCCTTGGAATTTTTTGTGGTGCAGGATATTTTTCTTACTGAAACCGCTCAATACGCAGATGTTGTACTGCCTGCCTGTGCCTTCCTCGAGAAGGAAGGCAGCGTGACGAATACGGAAAGAAGGGTCCAGCTAATGCACAAGGTTCTTCCGCCAAAAGGCGATGTGAAAGACGATTGGTGGATTATCACACAGGTGGCAAACAGGATGGGTGCAAAATGGCATTACACAAAACCTGAAGATATTTTCGAAGAAATCAGGAAGGTTACCCCGTCATATGCCGGTATAACCTATGAAAGGGCCGAATGGTCTCTGCTGCAATGGCCATGTCCTAACGTTGATCATCCGGGGACTCAGTATCTCCATAAGGAAAAGTTTTCAAGAGGCCTTGGTTTATTTACACCTATCGAATATACTCCACCGGCAGAAGGTACTGACTCAGAATATCCTATGATATTAACGACCGGACGTATACTTGACCACTTCCATACCGGTACAATGACAAGGAATTCAAAAGTGCTCGATGAAAATGTACCGGAAGGGTATATTGAACTTAATCCAAACGATGCAGAGAACTTCAATATAAAAAACGGAGAGCTTGTATCGGTATCGTCGAGACGTGGAAGTATCAGGATAAAAGCAAAGGTAACCGAAAAGGTAAAGCCGAATATAGTTTTTATACCTTTTCATTTCTTTGAGGCATGTGCGAACGTTTTAACAATAGATGCGCTGGACCCCTTATGTAAAATACCGGAATATAAGGTATGTTCCTGCAAGATAGAGAAGATTCAGCCTTAACAACAGTGAATAGCTTTATACTGTCATATCAATTTGCAAAGGGCGATGACCGCCATAATCCATAATGGGTGATGCGCGGTTGGCTATATAAAAATTTAAGGAGGGAAAATGGCTAACAAACCAGTAGAAATTGTCCAGCTTGCAGGTGACGCAGGGAAGTATAAGGCAAATCTCACACCCGGCAATTGGCTTGTGAGAAGCTTTATGGCAGGTCTCTTTATCGCTGTAGGAGGGGCGCTTGCAACGGTCTGTTCCACGGGGATGCCGATACCGGGCGTCAAATCTTTAATTGCAGGAGCAGTCTTCCCTGTGGGCTTGATCGCCATCGTGCTTACCGGGATGTCACTCTTTACCGGAGACACTATGCTTATCCCCATGGCGGTGTTTCAGAAAAAATCCACCTGGGCGAGGGTTTTTAACGCATGGTTCTGGGTATATATCGGTAATTTCATTGGTTCCCTTTTCTGGGCTTATCTCATGTCTGTCGGGCCTTTCAGTAAGGGTGGCTCACCCGAAGTGACTGTATTCGGGCAGAACGCAATCACTATTGCAGAAGCAAAGGTATTGCCATATATAGCAGCAGGAGGTGCAGGGCTATGGTCTGCGTTTATGAAGGGTATTGCCTGTAACCTTCTCGTGAATGTTGCCATTCTGCTTGCCATTTCCTCGAAGAACATGATCGGTAAGTTTTTCGGGATCTGGTTTCCCATCATGGCCTTTGTTTCGTCAGGCTTTGAGCATAGTGTGGCAAATATGTATTTTATTCCCACAGGAATTATGCTCGGCGCAAAAGTTACATGGGGTCAATTCATTTACTGGAATCTTGTACCAGTAACGATAGGAAATATCGTCGGTGGTTTCATATTTATCGGTGCAGTCTATTACTGGTCTTTCAAAAAAGAATTATCAAGCATGTCGCCTACATAGTCATTTCGTTCATAAAATGCCCCGGTCAGTAAAACCGGGGCATTTTTTTTATCCCGGATTTATCATTAGAATCATATGGGTGTCGGACCATCCCTCTCAAACACGCTCATTCCGCTCCAGTGGCTTCAATCGCTCGCGTTCGGCTTCGGAACTTTTGCATACACAAAAGACCAAGCTTCCTCGCCTCTCGACGGTTTGCTCCGGGATACCCGACACCTTCCTAACGACATATTTGGGTTTATTTTTTAGTAACCTTCAGGAGCCCAGTACCCATCACCAGGAAAACAAATACAGTTACAGGCCACACGGGGTGTACAATCCTGTGTATTCCGAAGATGAAGGAGAGGAAGAGGATTGCTACAGTGCCGATAAGGGAGATATAGGCAAATATGCTGTTAATCCTTTTGCCTATCCACCCGATGAATACGATGTAGACGATTGCACTCAATAAGACCGCGATCCAGGTAATTTCCCTGAGAATCTCCTTAACAAAAAACCCAAGGAGCAATGATATGGCGCCAATGAGAAGTGTTGTGATTCTTGAAGCAAGAAGGAGCGTTCTGTCATCGCTTATCTTAAACAGTGGCGCCACGTAGCCTTTTACTGCAAGGGTGGTGGCGCCCATCAGGAAGGGGGAGCCGGAACTCATAAGAGGCGCCCACATGCTGATAAGGAAAAAGATTGCGATAAACGGCGGGACAATGTCGAGAAGGGCGGGAAGGGCAGCAAGAGAGGGTATGTCAGGGAAGATATGTTTTGCTGCAATACCGCACAGGGCGGCCATTGCAACAACAGGTATGGCAATAAGATTCCCTATTAATATACCTTTTTTGCCTTCTTCAATGGTTCTTGCCGATGATGCTGTATTGATAACCGGCTGGGCAAGGACTCCCAGAGTAAAATTTATATATGCCCAGCTTAATGCCTGGAAGACCCCTAAATCGCCGAACGGCTGGAAATAAAAGGTGTGATGCGCCATTTGAGATAGCGCACCGGTATTAAAGATGACATAAAAGCCGCCCAGGAATATCCCGATGATTATTGCACCGATGTGGATGAGATTTGTATATGCCGTTGCAACAAAGCCTCCCATTACATTATAGAGGGTGAATACTATTGCAGTAAGCACCATACCTTCTTTAAAGGAAAACTGACCTTTCAGGATGACACTGAGTATTACACCGCCGCCGACGATCTGCATGGTAACGACCCAGATTGAGAAGACAAGCTGCAGTATGCCGGCGAGTTTTGTCGTTTTCTTATCGTAGAGACTGCCTACTACATCGAGTATTGAATACGTTTTTTTGCCCTGCAGGATTTTACCAATGAGGAGACTTGTAATGCACATGGCTAACCATATGCCTACCTGGAACCACAGGGCGCTGATCCCGTGAATATATGCCCCCTGGGCCATACCTACTATAGATACACCGCCAATCCATGTCCCCGCAATCAACACTGATATAAAAGGGATAGAAAGTCCTCTCGATGCGACAAGATATGCTTCAGATGACCGTGATTTTCTTGTGACATATATACCGGTCAGCCATAAGAGGCATACATATCCGCCGATGGTAAGGAGATAGATGGTCTTCATCGCTTTACCTCCTGCTGAAAAACTCCGCTAAACGCTCCTTAAATAGTGGTTTTCCGGCAAGCTCGGAAACATAGAACCTTTCCTTGTCGAGGTGGTTGTCAAGACCTGAAAACAGCGAGTCATTCACAAGGTCTTTGAAATACTTTATGGTTTCCATGGGGAGCATTTTAATCTCTTTGATGAGATCGGTCAATTTTCCTTCTAATTCATCCTCTTCTACGACAACATTTACCAGCCCCAGTTCCTTTGCCTCGGCCATATCGATATTTCGTGATAGTAAGTAAAATTCATTAAAACGTTTTGCACCGACAAGCCTGGAAAGCAATATGCTCCCGCCGCCATCCGGGGTAAGACCTATTCTCCTGTACCCCATGTTCATTACGGTGTTTTTTGTGGCAACAGACAGGTCACATGCCAGAGAAAGCCCAATACCTGCACCCACCGCTACGCCTTCCAGTACGGCAATTACAACAGCGCCGGTGTTCCTTATAAGCTTTATACTTTCGTGGAGCACACCGGCCATTGTATCGATGCGTGCGCCCGGGTCTTTGCTTTCTTTAAATTCAATAAGATCTCCGCCGGCGCAGAAGGCCTTTCCTGATCCTCGAATAACTATTATTTGAGCGCCGCTATTATCAGCTTTTTGCAGTGATTTATGGAGATGGACGAGGAGTTCCGAATTCATTGAGTTTTTCTTATCCGGCCTGTTAAGGGTGATCGTGTATATTCCGTTTTCGGATGATTCCAATATTACTGACATTTTTCCTCCTGGATTTTAAGCTAATGAATTTTCTATGATTAAATATTTGAGAGGAATTTGCAATACAAAAAAAGAATAATTTTAAATGGAGTTAATACCTGAAACGATAATGCAAATCGCAAACATATAAAACCCATCATTCCTAAATACTTACAACAGATGTTAGAGGTAAATTATCAGATATAAGCATGTTAGAATCTATACCGGTTGGTTATGGGAAAACTCATGTCTTTTCCAAATGATTTTTTTGTAATTTTTATGCCTATCGGGGATTGTCTTCTCTTGTATTCATTTTTTTGAATCATGGCGATTATCTTTTTTACCAATGCAGGGTCGCTCCCCATAGCAATTAATTCCTCAATTGTTTTATTGTCTTCGATGCAGCCCTTGAGGATGGGGTCGAGAACCTCATAAGGCGGGAGCGTATCGGTATCCTTCTGGTTGTGTTTCAGTTCTGCAGTGGGGGCTTTTGTGAGAATCCTCCCGGGTATTATCTGTGTGACGCCCCTTTCGTTTATCCATCGTGCCAATTCATATACAAGCGTTTTTGAAACGTCCTTTATTACGGCAAAAGCTCCTGCAGTATCGCCGTATAACGTGGAATAACCGGAGCCGACCTCTGATTTATTGCCAGTGGCCAGCACAAGCCAGTCGAAGTTATTTGAAAATGCCATAAGGATATTAGCCCTGATGCGCGGCTGGATATTCTCCCGGGTTAACTGTGAGGGGGACTCGTTATTTAAAACTGATGTCCACAAGTTCAGGTAAGAGTCATAAAGCGTATCGATGGGCACCTCGATGCACTGTATATTGAGATTCTTTGCGATTTCGAGTGCATCAATTTTGCTTTCTTCAGAAGTATAGCGCGTGTGCATTGATATACCTGCAACGTTTTTTTCACCAAGGGCATCCCTTGCAATGACAGCGACGAGTGCGGAGTCAATGCCTCCGCTCAGACCAAGTACAACCTTTTTAAAACCGTTTTTCCTCACATAATCCTTTGTTCCCAGGACAAGTGCCCTGTAGACCTCTTCGACGGGTTCCAGGGTGTTCACGATTTTGCTTTGAACCGGTAATTCCTTTTCCTTAAGTTTGGAGGGTATGCTTATGCTTTTCATTTTATAGTCAGGTGATGGGATATTTTTCTTCAGTTTGATGTCTGTCAATAGCAGGTCTTCTTCAAAGGCAGGGCTTTTTGCAATGATTTTTCCGGTTGTGTCTGCCACAAAACTGCCGCCTTCAAAAACCCATTCGTCCTGTCCTCCTGTCATGTTAAGGCAGGCGATGTATTTCCCGTTCCTGGATGCTATCTTCGAGACCGCCTTTTCTGTTTCGGCTGGTTTCCCCGTATAATAGCAGGACGCATCCATGCACAGGATGATTGACGAAGAGGTATTACGTTTTAGAATGCCCGTATTGTCGAGATGTTTTAAATCGTTAAGAAAAGCCGGATAGAATCCAATGCCGTCCAGATCGTACAAAGGATAATTCCTGCCGCGTTTAAAATATTTGGTGTCATCAAAAACGTTGGATTTTGTGAGATTTATTTTACGGTAAGTGTCTATCAATTTTCCATTCGCAATGATACCGGCTGCATTGTAGAGCTTTTTATCCGTTGAATCCGCGAAGCTAACAATAGCAACGATATCTGTTGTGTGTGTAATAATGTCATCCAGACGAGACATGGCGTCTTTCAAAAAACTCTTGTCGAGCAGGAGGTCTTCGGGCGGATAACCGGTTACTGCAAGTTCAGGAAACATCACAATATCGGCATCATTTGCCCTGGCTTTTTCAATATATTCGATTATTTTTTCTGAATTCCCTTTCAGATCGCCAACTGTGGGGTTAATCTGTGCCAGTGCAATTCGTAATGTTTTCATGAGTATTCTTTATAACATAGCGTTCCGTTATTATTCAAGCACAAGAACCACTGGAGCTTTTTCAGTTTTGATACCGCTTCGCCATCAAATGCTAACCAAATTGCTTGATAGCGGGAGCACACATCCCCTCGCACTTCCGCACTACTCTCCCGACCATTGCAGGGCTTGCATCGCTCGATATGCAAGGGCGGAGGCTACCCGAGGATGTTCAATGCCTGCACATCATCCCACATTGCGGGAACGCTCTGCTTCACCACACAATGGTTCCCCGGTCGTTCCGTGAGTTGTGCTCAGGGCAGGCGCTCCCGTTCTAATTTATCAAATGATGGCGAATTGGTATTATATGGCCGGAACGCTATTTCTCCTTCTGCAGGGTGACCCAAGCCGTGCTCGAAGTCGCGACTCGCAAAAAGTATTTCCTGCCATAGCGCAATTCATTGTATCCTTATTTATCATGTCATATTGATATTTGCTGTTCTGTTGAAGAGTTCAACAGGGCGAAACATCCTGATAAGGTGTATGATGTGGGAGGGGTAATGAGTGAATTGGTAAGATATAACCTTAAGCCCGAAACCCTCCCGGAGGAAATCGTTCTCACAGTGAGAACGATTTCTGAAATCTCTGCAAAATCAATACAGACGCTGCATCGCACGATTTCACTTTTAAAACTTTCTGATGAGATTCAGAGTGCAATCCGCAATGAAGGCAGTGAATGGTGAATAGTGGATGGTTGAACCCCCATATATAGTTTTTGATAGCCGAGCAGTATCGGTTATCAGCATTCATTGGATGCATACTTGAAAAATAGTCAAGGCTGTGCAAAAATAAAAAAAACAGCAGACGAAGAAGGAGGAAAAGAAATGAAGCATCCACTATTAACAAAATCTTTCGGCTGGGTTATTCTGGCTCTTGTGATGACTATTTTTCAGGGATTCAGCAATGTGAGTGCCGGAGATCCAGCCGCTGAACTGGCGGAACAGTATCTGAAAAAAGTCCCTGTTGCCCGGTTTGATACGGCGATGACGATGGAAGAGGCGGTGAAAGTACAGGAACAATTTGTAGCCCGACTCATCAAAGAATTCGGTGAGCCGGTGGGATATAAGGCGGGATTGACAAACCCCGACATACAGAAGGCCTTTGGCGTATCAAACCCCGTGAGGGGAACTTTATTAAAAAGGATGATACTGCAGAGCGGTACTATAATCCAGGCAGATTTCGGTACCCGCCCCATGAGCGAGGGGGATTTGGTTGTAAGGGTCAGTGATGAAGCGATTAATCAGGCAAAGACTCCGGAAGAAACGCTAAAGTACATGGATGCTGTTATTCCCTTTATAGAACTCCCTGATCTTGTGTATGACAAAAACGTCAAACTCAACGCCCCGGCCCTTGTTGCAATCAACGTGGGTGCCCGTTACGGGGTTGCAGGTGAGGCAATAGCGATCAAGGCAACACCGGAATGGAGAGACCGGCTGAAAAATTTCACCCTCCGGATTTTTGATGAAAAGGGCACTCTTGTTAGCGAAGGTAAAGGATCGAGTCTGCTTGGTGATCCCTTAAATGTGGTTTTCTGGATCAAGGATTCACTCGCTGCCGAGGGAAAGAAGCTGAAAAAGGGTGATTTACTCTCCCTTGGGTCGCTAACAAAAATGATACCTTCAAAACCTGGTTCAAGCGTACGGGCAAGATATATCGGCCTGGATCCTGAAGGCCCTGTGGAGATAATGGTCACGTTCAAATAGGGAAGAGTTGAACATTGAATCACACTCTCCACGGGGGTGGTAAAACGGGACAGTCAAACTCAATTAAAAACGGTTTATCCCATGTTATGTCATGGAGAAATATCTTTTTCAGACCCTCTAAGCTTTTGGTCTTTTTCGACTTTATGCCGAAGGCATTGGCTAACTTGCAAAAATCGGGGTTATTGAGCGTCATAGAGCCTTTGATTCCGTAATTATTATTCATCACGTCTTCAAGAATGCCAAAACTGTTGTTGTTATGAACAAAGATCACAACGGGAATATTGTATTTTACCATCGTGGCGAGCTCCCCTATTGCCGGGAGAACACCGCCATCCCCGCAAAGAGCGAGACAGGGTCTGTCCGGTCTTCCTATTTTTGCCCCTATTGCCGCCGGGAGTGAATAAAAAATTGGAGATATACCCCTTGGCATGATAAATGTTTTTTGGTGATACACAGGAAAATAATACTCCGCAAAATAAGAGGGCAGGTTTAAATCGCATACTGTCATCGTATCGTCAGGGATTGCCTTCCTTATAAGATTTATCAGAGGGAATCCGGGGGACAACTCTTTTAGCTGTTCCAACCCCTTTATATGCGCATTTTTAAGCGTTTCAATATCCCAGTCGAACTTCCTTCCTTTAAGGGTCTGGCTGAGACTTCCCAGTATTTGTTTTATATCTCCTACTATCGCTAACTTTGTTGGATAATTTTTGCCAATCCATTTATCATCAATATCGATATGGATGAGTTCTTTAACCTTGACACCCCTGCGTCTTGCATCAACATCACGCAGCCGTGTCCCGACCGCTATAACGATATCGGACGATGAAAGGATCTCTTTCACGATGCCTTTTTGCATAATATTACCAAAGTTGTACATGCTGTTTTCGTTGACTATCCCTTTTCCTCCGGTAGTTGTAAGGAACGGTATCGATAATTCCCTGCATATATCGTCAATGATTGGTCGTGCCTCTTCAAACATCAGTGATTTTCCGCCTATAATTACAGGCCTTTTCTTACCGTGCAGTATCTCTTCAAGTTTGCTCAGATCGTAGTCTGTGACTCCCTGTCCTTTGGCTTCTTCCCCTTGACCCCTTGAACCCTCGACCCCTTGAACCCTGTTTTTTGCCCCCTGCGGTATCTCTTTCTCGAAAAATGTATAAGGTACAGAAACAAGAACAGGACCTTTTCGTCCCGAAACAGCGGTCTGATATGCGTCATTAAGCAGGGGTATCATTTCATCCGTTTTTGATATGGCATAAGTCTTTTTGGTAAAATGTGTAAACATCGCCTCCGGCTCAGCAAGTTCATGAAGTATCCCTTTTCCTATTTCTTCTCTTCCGGTATCCACATGGATAATTAAAAGCGGTATATCGTCGTTGTATGCCTCCATACAGCCGGAAACTGCATTTCCAAGACCCGGCCCGGGCGTAACAACAATTACTCCGATTTTGCCGGAAGTCCGCGCATATCCATCTGCCATGATAGTAATATTATTTTCATGCCTTCCTATAAAACTGTTAATATTTGATTTTAAAAGGGTTTCATTAAAGGGAAGTGTGTGAATACCCGGTAAATGGAAAATAGTGTCAATATTGATGTACCTAAAAAACTCTATAAGTGACTGTTTTCCAAGCATATATCTCCTAATTGAACGAGTTTAGCATACTAAGCCTGAAAGTTAAATAAAAATTTACTTGACAAAATTTTATATTATTTTGTTTAATAATGTAAACTTTTAGGTAGCTTATATTGTTATGATGAAAATTGATGGATCAAGCATAGGTGAACGGATAAAGATGCTGAGGCAGGCCAAAACTCTGACTCAGGAAGAGCTTGCTATAAGGGCTGGTCTTACAAAGGGGTTTATCTCCCAGGTAGAGCGGAATCTTACATCATTGTCTGTGGAGAGTCTTATTGGAATACTTGATGCCCTCGATGAAAAACCTTCAACATTTTTTGACGGTGCTTTTGACGAGAAGATTGTTTTTCAGATGAAGGACAGGGTTGACATGGAACATGAAGAGGTGAAGATGTTCCAGATTCTTGTTCCTGCAGCCCAAAACAGGCTGATGGACCCCGCGCTTCTTGAATTGGATGTAGGTGAAAAAACCTCTGAAGATGAACCTCATGAAGGAGAGGAATTTGGTTTTGTTCTTTATGGGGGTATTGAGCTTGTGCTTGGCGGGAAACCCTACAAACTGAAAAAGGGTGAATGTTTTTACTTTAAAGCATCGAAGAAGCATTATATAGCAAACAGGCGAAATAACAAAGCGTGTGTTTTATGGGTATCTTCGCCTCCCAATTTTTAAGTGCCCCTCCGGGCAGGCAAAAAGTATGAGGGGGGCTGTGAATATGATGTTTTAAATAGCGTGGAACGCATAAAGAGAAGTAACCCGCAAACGTGCCGGGTATTAAAAAGTTTGGGAGGTGGTTAGAGTGATTATTAAAACACCCACGAAGTTCTTTCTTGTCAGCGGTTCGTCAGAAGGTTTCTCACTATTAAATGCATTTGATGGCGCCCTTCTGGCTTCAGGTGTCGGAGACACCAACCTGGTGAGAATGAGCAGTATTCTTCCTCCAAACTGCGAGGAGATTAAACCGCCTCCGGTTCCATTGCCACAAGGAGCCCTTGTGCCTGTAGCCTATGCATCTCTTTATAGCGACGTTCCCGGAGAAGTGATATCTGCTGCAGTGGCAATAGGCATACCAAAGGATACTAATTGTGCCGGCTTGATTATGGAGTATTCAGCGCGGGCAGAAGAGCGTGTTGTAGTGGAGCAGGTCAGGAAGATGGTGGAAAAGGGCATGGAAATGAGGAACCGCGCAATAAAGGACATAATGGCTATTTCGGCCACATATAAAGTTGTCGCTATCGGGGCGGTATTCGCCGGCGTAGTCCTGTGGGATTAGCATGCGAAGAGAACTTACAAAAATGACTCCAAGAAAAGTTTTCTTTACAAAAGGGGTGGGTGTTCATAAAGACAAACTATCATCCTTTGAGGTTGCATTAAGAAATGCTGGCATTGAGAAATGTAATCTCGTGTATGTGTCAAGCATATTCCCGCCTGAGTGCAAGATTCTTTCAAGGGCAGCCGGTCTGCAACTTCTCAATCCCGGTGAGATTACGTATTGCGTAATGTCCCGAAACGAGACAAATGAACCGAACCGTCTTATCTCTGCAGCAATCGGGTTTGCCAGGCCGACGGATTACTCCCAATATGGTTATCTCTCCGAACATCATGCGTTCGGTGAAAAAGCCATTGTCTCCGGGGAATATGCAGAAGATCTCGCAGCTACAATGCTTGCAACGACACTCGACATTCCGTTTGACCCGAACCAGGCATGGGACGAACGTAAGCAGTCTTACACGGCCAGCGGCCACATATTCAAAACCAAAAATATCTGCCAGTCTGCAGAGGGCAATAAAGACGGTCTCTGGACTACGGTACTATCGTCAGCAGTATTCATTATCGACTGAAATGCCAAAGCCTCCCCTTAGTTTCTGCGGGCTACCCAATGATGGTACTGATTATGCCCGGGCCTCTACGGTCATACTACCGATTCCTTTTGATAAAACCAGCACATGGCTTAAAGGTGCCGACAAAGGCCCTGCAGCGATAATTGAGGCATCCGGATATCTCGAACTCTATGATATAGAGACCGACAGCGAGGTCTACAAAAAGGGAATTTTTACTGCCAAGCCGATCCGTTCGGCCTCCTCTTCTGCTTTGATAAAAAAAACTGAAGAGGCAGTCACGCGCTATCTTAGAGATAATAAACTTGTAGTCACTCTTGGTGGTGAACACTCTGTTTCTATCGGCGCTATCAAGTCCTATGCAAAGCGCTATAAGGATCTCAGTATTTTGCATCTTGATGCCCATGCCGACTCTCGCGACTCATATGAGGGAACGCGCTATAATCATGCTTGTGTTATCGCACGTGTCCGGGAATTTACTGAGAACATTGTTTCTGTAGGGATACGCAGTATGGACGTTTCGGAGTGCTCCGGCATTGATAATAAAAAGATATTTTTCGCACATACAATACACGATTCTGACCAATGGATACATAATGCAGTTCGCTTGCTTACCGACAGTGTGTATATCACCATTGATCTTGATGTCTTCGATCCGGGTATCATGCCGTCAACAGGGACTCCCGAGCCGGGTGGTTTAGGCTGGTATCAGGTTATGAAACTCCTCTATGCTGTCTCGAAGTCAAAACGAATCGTCGGGTTTGATGTTGCTGAGCTTTGTCCATCAGATTCTAAAGCCCCCGATTTTCTTGCCGCTAAATTAATCTACACGCTCTTAAGCTATATCGATGTGAACAAACCAAAAAACATAATATAAAATGAAGCAAATGAAATTTGATATTTAGGAGACCGTTTATGAGCAATATAAAGAACCATGGAAGAATAATGATAATCGGGGCCGGGGGCGTTGCCACCGTTGCGGCGCACAAATGCGCACAGGTTCCCGAAGTCTTCAAGGAAATACTGATTGCAAGCAGGACGCTCTCCAAGTGCGAGGCCATCAGGAAGGATATTAAAGAGAGATACGGCAGAGATATCCGGACGGCGCAGGTAGATGCCGACAATGTGCCGGAACTGACCGCTCTCATCAGGAAATTTGAGCCGGACGTTGTCCTTAATCTCGCGCTCCCCTATCAGGACCTGCATATTATGGATGCCTGTCTGGCCGCAGGGGCACACTACATCGATACGGCAAATTACGAGCCCCTTGATGAGGCCCACTTTGAATACAGTTGGCAATGGGAATACCAGGAGAGATTCAAACAGAAAGGGATTATGGCCGTTCTCGGCTCAGGATTCGATCCCGGCGTCACCAATATCTTTACCGCCTACGCGCAGAAGCATCTTTTCGATGAGATCAATTATCTGGACATACTGGACTGCAATGCCGGAACGCACGGCCACGTCTTTGCCACAAACTTCAACCCTGAAATCAATATCCGGGAAGTAACACAGGCAGTGAGACACTGGGAAGAGGGGAGCTGGATCGCAACGCCCGCCATTATTGATGAAGGCAGCGTCCATTTCGGTTTTGATTATCCGATAGCAGGGATGAAGGAAAGCTATCTTCTCTACCACGAAGAACTGGAGTCGCTGGTTCAGAATATAAAAGGGCTGAAACGGGCCAGATTCTGGATGACATTCTCTGAAAATTACCTTACCCACCTGAGGGTGCTCCAGAACGTGGGCATGACAAGGATAGACGAGGTTGACTACGAAGGGCAGAAGATCGTTCCGATAAAGTTTCTCAAGGCATTGCTGCCCGAACCGGCTTCCCTTGGAACAAAATATACAGGAAAGACGGTCATCGGCAACATCATGACGGGGAAAAAGGCAGGAAAGACCATTACCCGATATATCTACAATGTCTGCGACCATGAAGAGGCGTTCAGGGAGACGGGAACTCAGGCAATTGCCTATACGACCGGTGTCCCCGCCATGATCGGGGCCATGATGGTGCTCACAGGAGTCTGGCAGGGGGTAGGGGTATACAATATTGAGCAGCTCGATCCGGATAAGTTCATGGAGGCATTGAATACATATGGGCTTCCCTGGCAGGTGGTGGAAGCTGTGCCGCTTCCTGATAAGGTGTGAAACATTTCACCGCGGCGATTGACGCAAAGAGCAGCGTGATGGAAACTATGAAAAAATCTGTTTTAGCTGGAACACTATTTCGCTCCCTGCTTCGCTGCGCTTTTTACCCACTACAGTTTCGAATTGCACTCAATTTCGCAAACTCGTCCAGTATGAACGGGACTCAGACATGCGAATTGCTCCCGCCTCAGCGGGAGACGTTTATTCTCACCGAGTGGGTGCCAAAAATGCTCGAAGGCGCGACTCGCGAAAAGTTCTTCCAGCTTATGATGAAAATAGTTTATTTGAGCAGAAGGCTGTCAATTCCCGAACTTACTCTGTTGCTCAAACTCTGCGAGAAACGATCTCCCCGTACGGAGAAGCTTCACGATGATTGCAAATTGGAAAAATTACCGGGGTAATAGCTGATGGGTGCTGATAGAGAAAAGGATTCTAAAAAGAAAAGCTTTGTTGCGGCGAATGAGAGATTCCTTGAGATCGCAGCAGGCAATATTGCAACACCGGTTTATCTCCTTGACGAAACCCTCATCGAAGAAAATATGCGGATCCTGCAATATGTAAAAGACAGCACAGGCTGCAAGATATTACACGCGTTGAAATCATACGCTTCATTCGCTACGTTTCCGATGATGAGCAGGTATCTGGACGGAACCTGCGCAAGCGGTCTCAATGAAGCGAGACTCGGCCGCGAAGAATTCGGGAAAGAGGTGCATACCTTCGGGGCGGCATACAGAGAAAATGAGATCAGGCAGATACTGAAGTATTCCGACTCCATCATATTCAATTCCTTTTATCAGCTTGAGAAGTACGGCAAAATGGCGCAGAAAAGCGGCGTGCAAATCGGCCTGCGGGTCAATCCCGGACACGCCGAGGTCGAAACCGACATGTACAACCCCTGCGCGCCATATTCGAGGCTTGGGATCGTTCACGATGTGTTTAGCGAGGAATTTCCGAAGCATGAGGGCAAAGTTAGCGGGCTGCACTTTCATGCGATGTGTGAGCAGAATTCAGACGTCCTTGAAAGAATCCTCAAATCCTTCGAAAAGCTCTATGGACCATACATAAAGGGACTGAAATGGGTCAATTTCGGAGGCGGCCACCACATAACCCGTGACGATTACGATCTGGAGCGTCTCATCACACTCATAAATACATTCAAGAAAAAATACAGAGTGCAGGTATATCTCGAACCCGGTGAGGCGAGCGTCCTGAATGCCGGGGTTTTAATCTCATCCGTTCTGGATATTGTAAACAATGAAATGGAGATTGCCATCATAGACGCGTCTGCGGAAACGCATATGCCCGATGTGCTCCTTATGCCCTACAGGCCGCACATAATGAATTCAGCCCTGCCGAATGAGAAGAAATATAATTACAGAATCGCCGGGCCAAGCTGTCTTGCCGGGGATGTTGTGGGCGATTATTCCTTCGATGAGCCTCTGAAAAGAGGGGACAGGCTGGTTTTTGCCGACATGGCCCTCTACAGCATTGTGAAAAGCACTACCTTTAACGGCATAAATCTCCCGGATATTGCGGTGATAAGGGAAGGGGGCAGGGTGGAGGTGGTACGGAAGTTCGGCTATAAAGATTATAAGGGAAGGCAATCATGATAATTAACCTACTTCAATTCAAGAATGTTACCATTATCAAAGGGAATTACAAAAAAATCCTCGATGCAGTCTCGATAACCATTCGTGAGGGCGAGAATGTTGCAATCCTCGGGCCGAACGGAGCTGGTAAATCATCCTTCATTAAAGCAATTACCAGGGAGCACTATCCCATCCCGGAAGGTAAGCAATTTTCCTTTAAAATTTGGGGACAGGAGAATTGGGATGTTTTTGATTTGCGCAATCGGTTGGGTATTGTGACCAACAACTTGCTGCATGTTCACACCCGGGAAATTTCCGGCATGGATATCGTGTTATCCGGGTTCTTCAGCAGTATCGGGCTGTGGCGCCAGGTTGTCACTGTAAAGATGAAAAGAAAAGCCCTGGAGGTTCTCGAATTTCTGGAAATTGCCCACCTGAGAGAGATGAAGATGACCGAGATGTCTTCAGGCGAAGCACGGCGGTTTCTCATTGCCCGGGCGCTTGTCCATAAACCGAAAGCGCTTATTCTCGATGAGCCGACCAACAGCCTTGACCTCCATGCGCTCCATATATTCAGAAAGACCTTACGCAAAATCGCAGGGTCCGGTACAAGCGTAATTCTCGTCACCCAGAGTCTCCATGACATCATCCCGGAAATAACCCGGATCGTCCTTATGAAAAAGGGCCGGTTTGTGTATGATGGCGCTAAGGATGCTGCACTGACGAGTAAGAATATCAGCAGGCTCTATGATGTGCCGGTAGAAATAATGAATAAAGACGGCTATTATTACGCATTCTTCGTGGGGTAAAATCCTTCCTTCCTATCTGTATGACCCGGTTATTTTATCATTACAGCTTTACAATAAGCACTATTAAGAGTATTATTAATAGTACGAATATGATAATGTAATCTGATCATTATTTCATGGTAACGGGAGGTTGTAATGGGAACAATTATTAGTGCCAATGAGCTTAAAACAAAGGGTGTTGCCGCATTAGACAAAGCCACGGGTTCCGGTGAGGAAGCAATTATATCTGTGAGAGGCAAGAATCGCTTTGTGGTTTTACCCATCGAACAATACAACTATTTAAGAGACTGCGAGTTGGAGGCTGCCCTGCGTGAAGCAAAGGATGATCTTGCAAAGGGCAAGTTCAAAAAAGAAACCGTTGAGAAACATGTCAAGAGAATAACACGTGGCTGAAATTCTATACACGGATAGTTATAACAAAAGGGCGAGGAAATTCCTCAAGAAACATCCGGAACTTCTCGGTCAGTATGAAAAAACACTTAAATTGCTGGAAATCAACCCTTTTCATCCATCGTTAAGGCTGCACAAACTTCAGGGAAGGCTGTCGGACCTGCATTCGGTATCTATCAGCATATCATACAGAATCTCAATCTTCTTTATTATTGAGGATAATCAAATCGTACCCATCGACATTGGAAGTCATGAAGAGGTTTACTAAAAGGAAAGCCGGTAGTATAAGGTATTGACAATCCTCACCTCACTGTTTTGGCTATTGTCTCAAACCCTGCTTTCAAAAAGTCCAAATCAAATGCAAAGGCTTTCTGGATGTTCGATGTTTTCATAACCTCGAAAGAGATACAGTCGGTAAAACTGAAGCGTTGGTCGTTGTATTTTTCAAATAATTTTAAGGCGCCCATGAACAGCTTTTCCTTTATCCAGATTACTTCTGTGCTCGGGCTTTGTATGATTGCGTTCACTGCGATGAGCGCTGCATCACTATTTGCCCTTATCTTGAGAAGTGTCAACATCTCATCAAGGATGTAGTCCGTTGTGCAAAGGATTGCTTTTTCTTGCTTTAGCTGTTGCCATATCTTCAGGGCGCTTTCATGATTCGTATCTTTCTTATCGAAATAAGCAACCCAGGCAGAGGTATCAACAAAGACCCTCATTTTTGGTTTCCGTAAAGATATTTGTCGTGATTCTCGGAAAGGTCGGTTCCACATTCAATAAACCCTGCCAGTTCATCAAGGGTGTCTTTTCCTGAAGATTTTCCCTTTATTTCTTCCAGGTATTTATTTACTGCCTCCCGGACAAGCTGAGCCATTGAAACATCTCTCCTTTGAGATTCTCTTTCTATCTCAG